>JBDTOW010000478.1:0-4485 GCA_039933075.1 Verrucomicrobiota bacterium
AGCGTGGTGGTGCTCTGGGCGACGAAGTGCGGCTCGGCTTGGTTGTCGAAGTAGAGGCCGAACGAGACGCCGTTCGGGGCGGCGCCGAAATCGAAGCCGTGCCAGTAGCCCGTCAGGTTCGTGTTTGCGTCCGCCGAGAACAGGAACACCTGGTCCCCCGTCGAACTCAGGGCGAACGCGGGGGGATCGTAGGGCGGTGGATTAAACTGCGACTCCTCGAACACGAGGTAACCACCCGCAGGAATAGTCGTGCCCTGCGCCATCCGGAACTTGCGCGGCGTAAAGAAATCATCGGTCAGGAGCCAGCCGCCTAGATCGACGGCGCCTGACGTCGGATTGAAGATCTCGATCGCGTCCTGTTCGGGAGGATCGGTATGCGTGAGCACCTCGTTCACCAGGATTGCCGGGATGGCCGGCGGTGCGGGATCAGGCTGTCCCGGCGACCCGTTCCGTTGAGCGCTCGAACGCCAGTTCTCTTTCTCACCCCAAGCGGACCACAACGCCGATTCGTCCCGAACGACCAGCGAAAAGCCCAAGCCGTCCGTGGTGGGATACCAGCGATTGTCATAGGAAAACTCGAGGACTTTCTCGCCCGCGGCATCTTCCAGCCGCAGGACCTCACCGGCGCTGTCCAGGCTGCCGACAAATTGGCCAGCGATCTGAAACCCGGAACCGTAACGGGCAGTAAACGCCACGAAGTCCTTGACGATCAGGATCCCCTCGCCCGCAGCCAGGTTGGTGATGCTCCCGGCGCTGAAGTCAAAGAACACCCCGCTGGTGAGGCGGATGCCGCGCAGGTCCAGGGCCACGGGACCGATGTTTTTCAATTCCAGGTATTCCCCCAACCGGGCGTCGCCTGCACCCTGCGACACCGGGTTGTACATGATCTCCGTGATCCGGAGGTATCGCTGGACCGGCGACGGATCGCCGCGGAACTGATTGGTGGCCACGACCCGGCCAGAGTCGTCGGACAACTTGAGGGTCTCACCCCACGCATTCAATTGGCCGCGGTAATTCCCCTGGACGAGCAGGCCTTGGCCGCCGCGCGGGCCGGACGTCCGGGCGCGGAACGCCACCACGTCGGGTGACACGTAGAGTGAGTTCGCCGCCGGGATTACCGTCCCGGGCCGGAAGGTGAATTGCACCGCGTCGCCCAGCCGCCAGCCCGAGATGTCGACCGCGTACGGATTCGGGTTCGTCAACTGGATGAATTCCTGCGCCTGGATGCCGGACGCCGGATTCAACTCGACTTGCCCAAACACCACGGACGCGTTGGCTGACTGACTGGGGGGTATCCCTTCGCCGTTCAACTGCGGGTTTTGCGTAAAGAGGAAGGTTCGACGGCCAGGCAAATGCGTCGTCAAAATCCGGGTGGCTTCGGCGCGCATGGCGTTCCCGTTTCCCCAAGTGCCCCACTTGGCGAAGTCAAGATCCGCGTCCGAAGTACCCACATCCGGCGGATCCATCCGATCCATCATCTCCCGGATGCGTGCCTCGATGCGCAAATCGGACGGCGGAGTCCCGGGCGGCTGCAGGACGGTATCCATGATCGTCCGCAGCCGGCGAAGGTACATCCGGCGGAAATCGGGGTGCGTGAAGATCAGGTCGTAGAGGCGGTTCGACGGTTTGCCCTGCTGCGCCGGATTGTAGAAGTTGAGAACGTTGTTCTGAAAGAGCGTGTCAGTGAAATAGCCCTGGGCATCCAGCCAGTTGCGGCCCCAGGTCAGGTCGACGTCCCACGGGAAAATGGTCCATTCCCCGCTGCGTTCGCTGTCGCGGTAGACGTAGAAGTTCTTGTGCCCATGGTCCTGGCTGCTGACCAGCGCCATGCCGACGAAGTAGCTGATCGTTTGCGGCAGGTCAAGGTTGTCGCACGCGTAGATGACCCGCTGGCTCAGCGACCGCGCCGGGTCGAGGCCGTTGATCAGGGCTTGAAGGTCGCCGAAGCCTTCCTGTTTCCGGGTTTTCTTTTCGTTGCCGCCGGCGCCGCCGAGGTTGTTGTAAATCTTGTAGAGCGCGCCGTTTGGGTCGCGTCCCAGGCGCTCGAGCCACCGGTCGTCGCCGTCCTCCATCAGATCGGCGACACTGAAAAACTGCGCGTTACGCTGCACGCGGACCTGAAAACTAAAGTGGCCGTCACTGCCTGCAGCCGCGATCATGTCGTAGGCCAGCGCATTCCGAACGCGGGACTTGTCACCCCAGTTGGTCATGAGGTGGAGGTCTTTGACCCGCCCGCTGCCAATGCGGTAACGAAACCGGTGGTCGGCGGTGAAATCCAGATTGTAGCTCTTCTTGGGGAATCCGCTCGAGCTCTGGCCGTGCAGGCTGATCCTGGCGCTGTCGTAAAGCTCCCCGACGTGGAAAACCGCGCAGCGCGTCCCGCCGAACGTGTCCGCCCCACCCGGGTTTTCGATGAACAGGTGCACCACGGCAAGGGCGGACTGCATGCCCGGATCGGCCACCACGGTTCCGTTGTATTCCTCCGAGTCGGCTGGGTCCACAAAGATCGGCCATCGGGACAGGTGGCCGATGGCGTCGCTCGCCGAGACGTAATACCGAATCATCTGTCCGGGTGCGGCCGCGGAGGCAGGGATGACCCCCGTCCAGATGCCATCCCCCGCCGCGGCGTCGCCGTTCACGCCTTGATCGTTCATCGCGACGGACGTCTCCGTGCCGAACATGACGCGATACCGCAGCGTAACTCCGGACACGGCGCTGAAGGCGGTTGACACGCGCGCGGTCACCACCAGGCTCTCGCTGTCCAGCGGTACCGCCGGAGTGTGCATGACGTCCCGGAGGATGGGGCCGAGGTCAGCAACACCCGTTCCGTTGGGCGCTCCCGGCGTTGGGTCGACGAAGTAGCGCGGCTCCGCGGCAAGCGCGCCATAGCTCGTCGCAACCAGTTGTGCCTGGATCAGGAAATCAGTGTTGGTCGCGTGGATGTTAAGTCCGTGAATGGCCAGCAGGTTCGCACCGGCCGTGAGCGCACCGAGGCCGCGGGAGACGTCGAAATGCTCGAATAACACCGCCTGCGAGTCCGCTTGCCGCGCCGTGGCGCTGGAGTTCCAGACCGATGTCTCCGGCGCGTTCTTTCGGGCGATCTCCATTCCATTCAGGTAAGCCACGAATCCGTCATCGTACTTGAGGCGCAAAACCAGGCGGCCGATGGCCGACGGATCGGCAACGTGAAACGGAACCCGCAGATAGGCGGACGAGTTCGATTGAAACATTTCAGTCTGAAGGTCGGTGGCGATCGCCGGGTGGAAATCGACCGGCGCCGTCGAGGTGTTGTGGAGCAGTTGGGAGATTTCCGTGTCTTCGAGGGCCCGGCGCCAGACGGCCACCTCATCGATCTGGCCTTTGAAGTGGTTGCTTGATTCATCAAAGACCCCACCGCCTCCCACGTTGAAATTGAACGAGGAACTGCCGTAGTTGCCGCCGCCGGCCGGCGCCGCAGCCACCAGGTTGCCGTCGTAATAAATCTGGAGTTGCTGACCGGTGCCGACCGCCGCGACGTGGTGCCATTCGTTCAGCGGATACGAATAGGGCGCCTCGATTCCGCCGACGGGCGTCCACAGTTGAATCGTGCTGCCGCTGATAAAGCCGAATTCCACGGCGTCGTTCTGTCCCCAGAGCCCGGTCCGAGCGACCTGCATCACGGTGGGCCGGATCCAGCCCGCCATGGTGAAGCTCGCGAGGTCACTGAGCAAATCCGCCGGACCGCCCACAAAATCATCAATGCCATCGAACTGCGGCGCCAGGTTGGCGGGCTCGAAACCCCCAAATTGCGGCGGGAGTGGGCCGGCGCCACCCAATACCGGGTCGCCTTGATAAGAACCGTCAGCCGTGTCCGCATAACTGCCGGCGTTGGCCGCCGCTTGGCCGCTGTTTTCGTCCAGCCGCCAGTACAGCACAGGTTGCGATTGAAGGACCTGAGCCGCGTAAGCGCTCTCGAGCCCGTCGGTCGCGCCCGTGTCGTAGCCGATGCCATTCGTTGCCGCGCGCCAGGTCGAATCGTCGAACTGCGGCGCGGTCCAGTCGATTCCCAAGGCTCCGTCGCGGGGCACCGACACCCGGCCCGGAGCGTTGGTTTCAATCAGCACCACGGAGTCCTGCCGGAGCCCGAATCCGAACGAGACATCCGGAATCTGGCGAGCGAACGCCGGGGCGAATTCGGTGGCGATCGTCCGTCCGTCGGGCTCGACCAATGCCAGGTATTCACCCGCGTCGGCGAGCTTGAAGTTGGTATGGAGGTTGCGACCCGGCGTGCGCCGATCTTCGCCCGACGCAAATACCACCAGATACGCCCCGGCGCTGAGGTTGGTGGCGGGAAATGTCCAGAGCGTCAGGTGGCCCGGCGTGTCCGTGAGGTGCCAGCCGCCCAGGTTCACCGGAAGGTTCCCGAGGTTGGCAAGCTCGATCCAATCCTCGAAGTGTCCATCCTCATCGGCGAGACCCGAACGATTGTTGGCGATGAACTCCGTG
>JBDTOW010000479.1:0-4478 GCA_039933075.1 Verrucomicrobiota bacterium
TCCTCAGCATCGTGCCGGAAGGCACCAACGTCCATAAAGGCGATCTGCTGGTGGAACTGGACTCCGCGGACTTGCGCGAGCGGGTGAGCGGGCAGGAGGTGACGTTCCAAAACGCGCAGTTCGCTTACGTCCAGGCCAAGGAAAATCTGGCGATTCAGAAAAGTACGGTCGAGAGCAACATCAAGGACGCCGAATTGAAATTGGAATTCGCAAAATCGGACCTTTCGAAATACATCGAAGGCGATTGGCCGCAAACCGAGAAAGATACCAAGGCCAAAATCACCATCGCGGAGGAAGAATTGACACGGGCCAAAGACCGCATCAATTGGACAAAGCAATTACAGACGAAGGGTTACGCCACCAAGTCGGAGCTGGACGCCGACGATCTTGCGGTCAAGCGCAAGGAGATCGAACTGGCGCAGGCGCAGGAACAGTTGCGCCTGTTCACCAAGTACGATTATCCCAAGCGAAAACGCGCGCTCGAAGCAGCGATGGACCAGTCCGACAAGGAATTGGAGCGCCTCAGACTCCGCTCGGCGGCGCTGATTGCGCAAGTGGAAGCGAGCTTAAAATCCCAGAGCGCCACGCTGGAGTTGCAAGAGAAGCGCCTCAATGAATTGAAGGAGCAATTGAAGCTGACGAAGATTGAGGCACCGCAGGATGGACTCGTCGTTTATGCCTCGAGCAGCAATCCGGGCAACGGCATTTTGATCGAGGAAGGCGCCACGGTGCGGCAGAAGCAGGACATTATCAAACTACCCGATGTGACACAGATGATGCTCGAAATCCGCGTGCACGAGTCGCACGTCCAAAAGATCAAGCCGGGCTTGCAGGCGTACGTGACCATTGATTCGCTGCCCGACCAACAATTCCGGGGGAGCGTCCGCAAGGTCGGCGTCCTGCCTGATTCAAGCAGCCGGTGGATGAATCCCAACTTGAAAGTGTACGCGACGGAAATTCTGATCGAAGATGAAATTCCTGATATCAAGCCGGGCATTTCTGGCCGCGCGGAAGTGATTATCACCAATCTCCACAACGTCCTGACCGTGCCGATTCAAGCGGTCACCACGGTGAAAGGCCGCCAGGTCTGCCTCGTCGAAAAAGGCCGCTCGGCCAGACCGGTTCCGGTGGAAGTGGGCATGTACAGCGACCGGTTGATCGAAATCAAATCTGGTTTGAAGGAAGGCGACATGGTGTTGCTCTCGGCGTTGACCGGGAGCGATAACATTGACATGACCGGCTCGATTGTGGACGCCGAGGAAGCGGGCACCAACCGTACTTCGTCGAGGAGAACCAATGCTCCTGCCAAACGGGCCAAACCCAAAGAATCCGAGAAAGGAAAAGCCATTGAGATGTCTCACGGCGTCACGAACCACCCGTCGTTTGACACGGGCTGGAAGAAATCGAACACTGTTTTTTCCACGCCTGTCCCACGCGCCAATCCGTAGCTAAAGAAATAGCATGAGCGACCGGGTGATCATTCGGATGGAAGGATTGGAGAAGACTTATCAACTGGGCGACGTGCAGGTCCAGGCGCTTCGGGGAGTGCATCTGCAAATTGAGGCAGGCAGCTACGTAGCCATCATGGGTCCATCCGGATCGGGCAAATCCACAATGCTCAACCTCCTGGGTTGCCTGGATCATCCTACGGCTGGTTCCTATTACCTGGGCGGCGAAAATGTCGCCACGATGAACGACGAGGAGCTTTCCATCATTCGTGGCAAGCGGCTCGGCTTCGTCTTCCAATCCTACAACCTCATTCATCAACTGACCGTCATTGAAAACATTCACGTCCCGTTGTTTTACCAGGGCAGGGATTTGCTGACCTGCGAAGAACACTGCGCCCGGCTGGCCCGGCTGGTGGGGCTGGGCGAGCGGTTGGACCACCGGCCCAAGCAGCTTTCCGGCGGCCAACAGCAGCGCGTGGCCATCGCCCGTTCGCTGGCGAACGACCCGCTGATGATCCTGGCCGACGAGCCAACGGGCAACCTGGACTCCAAGACCGGCTTGGAAATCCTCAGGCTCCTCGACGAACTCAACGCCAGCGGCAAAACGATTGTGCTGGTGACTCACGACGAAAACGTCGCAACGCGCGCCCACCGCGTGCTGCACATGAAGGACGGCGTGATTGATCGCGAAGTCATCAATCGCCAGGTGAACCAGCCGGCGAAGATGAAGGCCGTCATGGCGAGCACGCCGGCCGAAGCCAGGAGCAAAAGCGATGCGCTGAACTATTCCAGGCACAAGGTGCAAGTCTTGCCCATTATTCGCATCATTCAGTTGGGGATCAAAAGCCTGCTCCTGCACAAGATGCGATCGGTGCTGACGATGCTGGGGATTATCTTTGGGGTTTGCTCGGTAATTGCCATGCTGGCCATCGGCGAGGGAGCTTCCTACGAGGCCCAGCAAGCGATCAAGAAACTGGGGAGCAACAACATCATCCTTCGCAGTGTCAAGCCGCCGGACGACAACAAAGCCTCGAGCAGCGGACGCAGTTTTGCCCTCGAATATGGATTGACCTACAAAGACGCCGCGAGCATCCAAACCACGGTCTCGGGAGTCCAGCGCGTTGTGCCCATGCGCATCATCCGCGAAAATGTTCGCTTCAACGAGAACAGCGTCCCAAGTCAAATTATCGGCACTCATCCTCTATACCCGGAAATCACCGGTATGGAAGTTGTGCGCGGACGGTTTTTGACCGAGACCGACGAAACGCACATGGAAAACGTTTGCGCTCTCACGGTCAGCCTGGCCGAACAACTTTTTCCCTACCAGGACCCATTGACGGAGGAAGTGAAAGTGGGTGCGGACTACTATCAGGTCGTTGGCTTGGTCCGGGAGAAGAGCACCGAACATAAGAGGCCACAATCGGGCAATCCCAACGAAGGCCAGGCCCTGGACAATAATCTTTATATCCCATTGTCCACAGCCAAGAGCCGGTTCGGGGAAACACTGATTCGCCGGTCGGCGGGGAGCTTTGAAGCGGAACGAGTCCAACTGCACCAGATCACGGTCGAATTGGAGAGCACGGAAACCGTTGAGTCGGCCACCTTGCAAATCGAGGCGATTCTCCGCCGGTTTCACGATAAGAAGGATTACGAGATGATCGTGCCGCTGCAGTTGCTGCGTCAGGCCGCGCAAACAAAGCGCATGTTCAACATCGTGCTCGGCTCGATCGCGGCAATTTCCCTGCTCGTGGGCGGCATTGGCATCATGAACATCATGCTGGCGACGGTCACCGAGCGGACCCGGGAGATCGGCGTTCGCCGCGCTCTTGGCGCCCGCAAGAAAGACATCGTTACCCAGTTCCTTGTCGAAACGCTGGTGTTGTCCATTGGCGGCGGGCTTATCGGAGTGGCTTTGGGGGTAATCACTCCCCTCGTCGTGTCGAAACTGACCGCGATGAAGACCGTCATTACCGTAACTTCTCTGGTGCTCGCCTTCGGCATTTCCGGCGCCGTTGGCGTAATCTTCGGCCTCTATCCGGCCTCACGGGCCGCTGACCTGCACCCGATTGAAGCGTTGCGCCATGAGTGACGTGGCGATTTTCAATTCTCTGTTGCTGCCCGTTCGCAAATCTCATGATCGCGATCTTTCCCATCCAATCAAATTACCTCCCCTGGTCCTGGGATCGGCTTGTCGCCATTTTGCTATTTGCGGTGCCGAGCTGGCTGATTTTACATTTCGGCTTGATGCCGTTCCGGAAATGAGGGCGCCGTCCGATCAACAGCCGCCTCGCAACCGCCGAACGGAAGCTGTTTACACTCGGCGATGAAACCTGCTAACTTATTACTCGAAATCCGAAATCGCAAAGCCATGAAGAATTTCTTAATCACAATCGCCACCACCGTCCTTGCTTCCATCGCTGTCTCCGCGTTCGCGGCTGACTCGGCAAGCACCAACGCCACGGGCAAACTGATCCACATGGTTTCCTTCAAGTTCAAGCCAACCGCCACGCCAGCGCAGATCAAGGAAGTCGAGGACGCTTTTCGCGCGCTGAAGAAAAAGATTCCGCAAATCGTCTCCTACGAATGGGGGACCAATGTGAGTCCGGAGAAGCACGACAAGGGATTTACGCATGCCTTTGTTTTGAGTTTCAAAAGCGCCGAAAACCGCGATGCCTATCTCGTCCATCCTGACCACAAGAAATTTGGCGAACTGGTCGGCCCCGTGCTGGCTGACGTCTTTGTCATCGACTTCTGGGCGAAACGGTAAACCGGCGAAGAACGGATCGAAAGTTGCGGTGCTACGTTCGTACCCCGGCCGCGTCGCGTTTCTTGAGCGCGGCGGCCAAGCGATCCAAGAACGGTTGCTGAGTCTGCTTGATCTTTTCCCGAGCGCGCCGCAGGGAAAAAAATCGGGCGCGATCGATTTCCGGGAAAGTGATAAACTTGCCGGACAACGGCGGCCATTCCAGCGTGCACGTGTTGCTGATGATCGGTGTGGTTTCATCCCAGTCGCCTTGGAACGTCCATCCG
>JBDTOW010000480.1:0-4468 GCA_039933075.1 Verrucomicrobiota bacterium
GAACAAACCAATGGCTCTTGCAATACTGGCTGTGGGCATCACGCTGATCATCTTCCAACCTTCTTCGTTCACAAATTCGCGATCGCCAACCACAGTGGTTCTAAATCCGGTTCGGTTAACGCCATCAACTTGAACTCATTGGTGTCCCCGAGCATGCCTGCCATAATCAACCAAGCATTTGCTTCTTTCAGCCTATTCATCTGACATGAATAACAGGCCAAGTGATACGCGATAATTGGATTCGTAGGGAACTTGACGGCTGCAGGCAGCAGGGCATTCCAAGCTGCTTTTGGGCCTCCTGAGCTCATTCTCCGCAGAGCAAAGGCTTGATTAATCCAACCAGCAACCTCGTAAGGAGCAACTTCGACAAGCGTCCGAGCAATTTCAACAGCAATATCCCATTTCTTCGCTTTCGCATGAACTTCGTAACGCAAAAGCAAGACATCCGGATGGATCCGAAACGGGAAAGAAATCCTTTCCAACTCTTCGTTGGCTTCGAGATGGTCACCCAATTCGAGCCAGCCCTGAGCACACCTTAAGTGCATGGAATCTGGATGTTCAATTGATCTCGAAATAACAATAACCTCCATACTTCTAAGAAAGAGTAGCGCAGCCGTTCCGGTTTTCAAGATCTAAAGCGTTCGCTCAAGTTCAGCAAACCGCGCCAGGAGTGATTGCTCGAAGGAGCTATCACACTCTAGAAAGACGCTGCAAAGAAAGACTGCATAAATAATCCGTTTATCTTTTCATTGACCTGAAACTCAGGTGCAGCGTGCTCAGACCAATAAGTCCGTAGAGACCAGACGCCACCCAAGCTTTAGACATAGAAGCGATCACCTCGACGAGGTTGGTTCCAAAAATATTAACGCCTTGGAATGCACCTCCGGTAAACGGCAAGAGCTTCGCTGGGATTTCAAACCATTTATTTTTTGTTATGGTTTACACACGACAAACCCATATAAACGTTCTTAGGAGGAGCCGACCGAAAACTATCAAACCTCTATTAACGTGGTTTACCGATGTTGAAAGTCGTCAAGAAATACGGTCACACACTTGTCTTTCAGTTTACGCAGGAAAAACAGCGCATTTACCGCATTAAAGAGAATGGAGTTTGCGACGTGGAGATCTCGAAAGTGCGCAAGAGTCTTTCCGCGCTGAAGAGGAAGAAAACCAAGCAGGATTTTGATATTGTTCCGCGAGCTGTTGATCGGGCCAAAAGCAGACTTGCGTTCTGCCTTGCTGGTGATCTATATATTCCATATGAAGAGAGACACATTAAAAGAATATAAATCACTGCGCAACGCATTGCACAGGGAGAAGGAAGCATTGGAAGCCCGGCTACACGAAGTCAATGCTGTGCTTGGGGATGCGGGTGCTCCTGGCAAAGTTTCCGCGGGGAAGACTAAGAGAAAGGTCAGGAAAAGACTTAAGAATCCTATGTCTCTTTCCACGGCAGTGGTTAAGGTCACGTCTGACAAAGCTCTCACCAAGCAGGAGATCCTGGCTGAGGTTGGAAAGTTGGGCTATAAGTTTGCGGCCAGCAATCCAGTTAACAGCCTGAACGCTACCCTCTACGCGAAGGGTAAGTTCAAAAAAACTCAAGGTGGGAAATTCAGTCCGGCGAAGAAGTAATATTCTTGCCAGCTCCTCGCTCGTTCAACAACCCTGTTCCTTCCGAGAAAAGTTTCGATGACAGACCCTTGAGGATCTGAAGAGCGGATGTCGGAGCCATGGTCAACGGCAATTCAGCAACGCAGTGAACATGCTCAGGCATTACACTCAATTCTAAATAGAGATTTGTTCTCATATACCACTAAATAGGCAAATCGCGGGAGGGATTTAGGAGGAATTGTTGAGGTGATTTTGCTTCCCGATATCAGACCATTTTATACAATGGAGAGTGATGGCACTAAAGTCGGTCCTCTGAGGATTACCTCTTACACTGATCTCGTTCTGCCGAGTTTTTCTCCTCAGCTCTAATCGAAAATCAATGATTGGGCTGGCTCAACCAATTTGATTTTCCAGCAAACTCTGCTAACTTTGGCGCGATAGATTAGGTTACGTTTGGGTTGTTTAGAGCGGCTCAGTGAAGAGCCGCTTTTTTCTACGCTATGCTAGTCGCGACAACGGCATAGCGTAGTGCCTGAATCCTGGAGCAATCTGCTGCGGCTGACAACTCGTACACCTACTGAAAGATCAGGAAAAGTTCCCCAGATCCGTGCGGAGGATCGGTTTGCCTGGCTTAAATCAAAGAGGTGGGGTTGCCGATGGCGGGAATTGGCATTCAGCTTTCTTCCTGTTCGCTTTATTGATTTTGTGAGCACGCCCCACGGCATCGAGAACGGTTTGAAGTTCAAACGGCTTAGCAATAAAGAGATCAACAGGGATCTGGTCTCTTGAGAGGAATTTTGAGTAGGCGGAAATCATCACGATGACTTGGTGAGGATATCTCTGTCTAGTCCTTTTTGCCAATTCGTCTCCGAGCATCTCGGGCATGTTGTAATCCGTGAAGACGATATCAAATGTTTGCTTGGCCATCTTCCCCAGGGCTTCTGGACCGTCGCTGGCTAGATCGACCGTATGGCCCTTAAAGATTAAAATCATTTTCAGGGCTTCGCGGACTATTGCTTCATCGTCAACAACAAGAATATGCAGCGGGGGAACAGGACGTGACATTAGGATGATTTGTTACTCGGTACGCCCTGTGACCTCATGCTAACATTAGAGTAAAGAGTTTGCAAGGGGTAGCTGGGATGGCTGGGATGGAAATAGGACGCGTCCTTTCAGTTTTACAAGTCCAGCACACTGGGAGATTTGGCGAAAATCAACGCGTGGAGCCGCTGGCGCCCGCCACTAGCCGAGCGGAAGCGCTTTTGAAAACTGCCCCTGTTGCATTTGGTCTTCGGAAAAAAGGCGCCTGTCTCACGATTCGGAGACAGCAAGAAGTGCGAGTTGCCTCAGACCGAGGGATCGTCCAGCGATTGGACTGCGGGCGTCTTGCGAGCTAAAGTTCAATTCAATGGCCGGTCATTTTAATCATTTGTCTCTTTTAGCGATGCCTGAGTAATCTTCCGCACTCGATGAAGTTTGTTCGTCTATTCAATTCGATTCAAGCTGCTCTCGTTGTTGCCTGCCTCGCGGCCGTCGGCTGCAACTCTCGCAGTGAGGTGAAGGCGCCGAGGCGCCCGGTGACCAATCAGTATCACGGCGTCAAGGTCGTCGATCCATACCAGTGGCTTGAGAATACGGGGGACCCGGCCGTGCGCCGATGGAGCGCGGCGCAGAACGAAAGTGCCCGCGCCGTGCTCGACCGGCTGCCCACACGCCCGCTCGTCGAGGACCGGTTGACGCGGCTGTTGACGGATACTTCGGCGAATTATTTCTCGATGAGCTGGCGGCGGGGACAATTCTTCCTGTTGAAATTCAAGCCGCCGGCACAGCAGCCCGTGCTCATCACGCTCGGTTCGCTCACGAACCTGAGCTCCGAGAAAGTGATCCTGGATCCAAACGAATTAAATACCAACGGCACAACGGCCATTGATTGGTATGTTCCGTCGCTGGACGGGAAACTGGTTGCGCTGTCGCTCTCGCAGAACGGGAGCGAGGAAGGCGCGCTTTATATTTACGAGACGGCGACCGGCCAGCGCCGGCCCGATGTCATTCCGCGCGTGCAGGCAGCGACAGCGGGCGGGAGCGCCGCGTGGAATGCGGACGGCTCCGGAATCTTCTACACGCGTTACCCGCGCAAGGGAGAGAAGCGGGGCGAGGATTTGAGTTTTTATCAGCAGATTTATTTTCACAAAGTCGGCGCGCCGGTCGAGCAGGACACCTACGAATTGGGCAAGGAGTTCCCGCGTATCGCGGAAACGCAGCTCAAGGCCAGTCCCGATGGACGCTACACGCTGGCCACGGTGGCCAACGGAGACGGCGGAGAGTATGCCCACTATTTGCGCGAGCCTTCGGGCGGCTGGCGGCAAATCACCCGGTTCAAAGATCAGATCAAGCAGGTGGAGTTTGGTCGTGATCCGGTTTATATCGAATGGGGAAAGGATGAGGCGCTGTATTTGCTCTCGCACAATGGCGCACCCAAAGGAACGATTCTCCGCCTGCCGCTGGCCCAGCCCGATCTGACGAACGCTTACACGATCTTTCCGGGAGGAACGAACGTCATTCAGGACTTCAAACCAGCAGCGAGCGGGTTGTGCCTCGTGTTCCTGAATGGTGGGCCGATGGAATTAGCCTACGTCGATTATTTCGAGAACACTATCCGCAGCCTTGTCGAGAAATCCTCTACCACCGTCGAAGAGATGCTCGTTACGCAAGGGGACGATGTAGTGTTCCGCGCCGTGACGTTCACGGAGCCTTATGCCTGGCTGCGTTACAATCCGAACCGGAACAAGGAGCGAATCGATACCACGCTGCTGTACGGCAAGTCACCGGTGAGCTTCGGCGACGTGGAAGCGGTGCG
>JBDTOW010000481.1:0-4460 GCA_039933075.1 Verrucomicrobiota bacterium
GCTGGTTCCCTCTCCTTGGGGGAGAGGGTTGAGGGCGAGCCCATTTCCTACTGCATAGATAGGGCTAAGTTCCGACCGAATCAGAAGCCCGTCAGTTCGCCGCCGGCGTTCGCGTATTCATTTCCGGAACACCTGGAACGCGCTTACCTCGAAATGAATTTCCGAGTGCGCTGGATGAATCTGTAGAACCCAATATCTGGCCGCCATCCAAAAGGGCCGCAAAAGGGCCCAGAGCTCAATAAGGAATATCGACGCCTCCGCCAATCTGACGGCATTGCCGATGCTTCGCGAATGGCCCCACCTCCAAACGCTCGGCAATCCATATCCAACGTGACGGTCGTATCCCGCCGTAGTCGAAGGGGTGTCTGCACCTTTGAGGGATCACCTTTCCGGCGATTCTGGAATTCTGATGTCTTCCCTCCCCACTCCGCAACATCTCTTGGGTGGGTCCGTTGCTCCGTCCGTTTTTCGTAAGCGTTCACGCCCGAGAGAGTGAAAAAACGCCAACTTACGTTTCGTCGGAGCTCAAGAAGAATTGGCGGGAATCAACGAAGGCGCTGGAAGGCCGTTGGCCCAAGCCATCACGGCCTCGCAGAGATAACCGAAGATCGATCGTTCTATCGGCAGCCTCCGCTCTCCTCAACTACGGTGTACACCCCATAGCCAAAAGCCAGCGCTGCGCTTAGTTTAACACCCATGAAACACAAAATTGTAATGTCGGCTGCGATGTCGGTCTTGGCGTTGTCATTCCTAATGATCGGGTGCGACCGCACAATCTCCAAGACCGAGAGCAGCAGCACAAGCAGCGACGGCACTGTTAAGTCGAAGGAGAAGACCGTTACCGAGGCACCGGATGGCACCGTGACCAAGAAAGAAGAAACCAAGGAGACCGCTCCCGCCAAGCCCTAAAGCGCTCCGTTCACTGCCCGTTCTCCAGCGAAGCGCAAACGACCTCCCCTTCGCTCCGGGCGAATACATGCCGGTTTGCAAAAGCCGGCGGTTCGTAAACAAATTTTCTTCCGTCAAAAGGCCAGATCGGATCGATCAAATGACTTCGACTTATTTCCCGGTATCCCGCCGGGGTCAACTGGGCGCGGATCAGGTTGCCTTCATCGGTAAATAGGAAATATCCGCCGCCTTGAGGAGGGATGTTAATGCTCGCCCCGTTTTTCGCTTTGGTCACGCTGTTCGTGCTCCAAACCTGCCTGCCGGTGGCCCCTTCCAAGCAAACCAGCTCGCCTGAAGACCGGCAGCTATAGATATATTCCCCTTGTGGCAAGGGGGTCGATGTGTTGCTCAATATCCGTTTCGAGGGCACTCGATTTTCCGGCCAGCGGAAGCTTGCCGCGGGAGGGCCCCCGCTCAGCTCCAACATCAACCCGCTCACCAGTAATCGGTTCCCCCAGAAAACAGGTGTGGCAACCGAGTCATTATTGCTCGTGGCCATCAGCTCCCGCCAATAGGTGTGCCCGTTGGCGGGGTCCAGGGAAGCGAGGGAATTGTCGGTCCAAACAATCAACTGCCGCTTGCCAGCGGAGGTGATCGCGATGGGCGAACTGTTGGAAACATGGTCATCGAGCGCTTTCCAAAGCTCTTTCCCAATTTGTTTATCCACTTTTTCAAGCCCTCCCGGGGAAATGATTCGAGGATTCTGGTCTCATCCCAATATCCATCGCGCCTCGGCCCGCGGAATTGCGGCCAATCATCTGCGCGAGCCGCGACGGCCAACCATGCCATGAGCGCGAGCACCGGCTTGAATTTGGATGACAGAAGATGGCGAAAATCACTCGTCATGGTGTTGAGCGGCGACCACAAAAACTCGGACCAGATTACTGGGCCAAAGGTTCAAACAACCCTGACGTCTCAATGACAAAGAAGCTCTGGGAACATCATATTTGTTTTGGAAGGCGTGGCCGCCAAGAACAAGGACTCGATTTACCCTTCGCGCTTAACGGAGTCGACTCTTTGTTTTCGACAAATAATAAGGAGACCGGCCGCTGCCAATAAAGCCGTCGCGCAGAAAGGGGCGGTCCGAGCCCAGCTATCGCCCTTCGAAGGTTCGACCGAGAAGTCAATCCAGCCGATGCTTTGACTTTCATTCCGCTCTTGTTTGAGGATTCTGATCGTCGGGACTCGCGGCAAAACTGCATTCACAAGATAGGCGCTCATCTCCGCCAAATTACGATTCTCGAAGCGCAGCCTTTGAACACGGGCAAGCGTCTGCGGAAGGCGTGCGCGCATTTCAACATGGATCGTTCCGTTCCCGCTTTGTAATTCGGAAGTCGAATCGAATTCTGCGGCCAGGATCTCTATCGCGAGTGGGTGGTTGTCAACAGAAACTGCTAATTGGCGCCTCAAAGTTTCTGAAAATGCCTTTCCCTCGGGGGCACTGATGTTTCGGTCCCCATTGCGATCGATCATCCAAATCACTTTTTCGGAGACTTCCATGCCAGGATTCAAATTGAGTTGGAGACGTATTTCGGCGGGCGTAATCTCGATGAAAGAAGCCTGCAACAGAGCGTCGATGCGATGGGCTTCGGCATCGCGCGAAATCGTAAGCAGCATCGTAAAAACCAGCAGCCACCATTTCATCAGTTATCGGGTTGCAGCGCAGACTTTAATGTTTGAGGAAGCCAGCGCCGTATTCATTGGTTGGGTCGCGATAGATCGTATGGATATGCCTTGTGGCATCGCCGCCCATCCGCTGTGGAGCATATTCGATGATCACGGTCGGACCTTGAATCCGGAAATACGCGGCGGAACCTTTCTCCGTGGGGCCGGCCCACGCGAACCATGTTTCCTCAACATTCTTTTTCAATTCGAGTATTTTCGCCTTCGCTGCGGTCTCGATCTGAATACCAGTCCATTCGCTGGCAAGATCGAGCAGCATCTCGCGCTGCTTTTCCGTCAATGCCGCGCCTTTGACCCCTTCCGGCTGAATGGTCTGTCCATCTCGCCCAGGTCCCAAAACGAGATCGCGCATCTGAACACCAAGAATCGCCTGCTTTCGTTGAGCATCATCAAGAGAGTTGACGAGCGCGAAGGCTTTGTCCGCTTCCTGCCCAAGTGGCCGGATGGTCTTTCCCTCTAATTGGTAAATGGCCGGCTGGGCCCCGGTGTGACTCGGCGCGATCGTCCCGCGATCGCCCATAAGTGTAATGTTCATCGCAAGGTGATGGCCTCCAAACTGTGAGATCCAAGGTTCTGATGCTGATGGCTCTCCGAGAAACGAAACGTAATATTCGTCCTTTCCAAACATCGATCGCCCGCCAGCGTCATTTTTTTGAAGAACCTCGTCGGCTTCGAATATCCGCTGGATTTTTTCGTAACCGTTCGCGCTCAACGCGGCCTGTAAGAGCTTCCACATTGCGTTCCGTTGCAGCTCACTGAGAACGCCGGTGCGCAGTCCTCCCCGCTTGAAGATTGCCGTTGGTAAATTCGACTATCGCTTCCGTTGGGTTTCATCCTTGAATTCGAATTGGACTTTGCGGCGTTGAGCATCGTCGAGCGTCGATAAAAAGCTTTTCGCGGCGGCAACAATCTTGGAAATCGGTGAATCGTTTTGTCCGGCTGCATCCGCGAAAGCGGAGCGCGCAAACAAAACGAGAAGGATCGAAAGGAGAAATCGTGTTTGCATGAGCGAAGTCAACATGTCTGAACCGACTCTGTCACGTGAAGAATTGTCAACCGACAAACAGTTTTGTCCGCCGCCACGTGGACAGCACGTTCAAGAGTCTGACGAAGCAAGTCGATTCCCCGGCATGGATCGTCGGCGCAAAGCTTCCGAATTCGTTCGTGACCGAATCAAAGTATCCGACCACAACGAGGACAGCAATAAAGCAGGCTGAAGGGTTTCAGTTCAGTTTTCCTCCCACAATTCCTGCAAAAGAGCTCTCGATTTTGTAGTAGCGACACAACATCCTCGATGACAAAGGAGATCAGCAATACGCCTATAATGCTCACTCCCACGCCCCATTTTGGCGAATGGTTGGAATCTCCGCTCGTTAAAAAGAACGCGAGAGCTAGCAGAAAGAATGCTACGAGGTATTTCCACTTGCGATAACGTGTCCACATGTTGATTCAACAGAAATAATAACTCCAAATGGCAAAGTAAAGATCCGCTTGTTCAGGACGACATGTGAAAATCCTTCGCCGGACACGGAGGTTCAGAGCATTGATTATATTTCAAAAATGGCCCAGTCCGCGCCATTTCTCATAGCGATTACTACGGAGCCATGAGCTAAAGATGAGCACTGCTCAAGCGAGTTCCACGTCACCGGCGGCGCCACGCTGCATCCAGATGCTCCGTCGCACGGGAGCGTCGGCCGACCGCAATCTCTACGAGGGATTGCCTCACGGCGAATTCTGTGACGGGCTCATTTTCCCCGTCCTGCGAGATAGCCTGGGGCTGCGGTGAACGCGGCGAGCGGTCTGCCGGGTCTGGGGCGTGTTCGCATCCC
>JBDTOW010000482.1:0-4456 GCA_039933075.1 Verrucomicrobiota bacterium
ATTGAGCCCGCAGAACCGCTGGTCCTTGCGCTCTAACAGTCCCGACATTCCAGAAACGTTTTGAGGATGGGAGATTCAGCACTCGAATGTAACCTCGGGGAGGGAGATTGATCCAAACACCACCCCCAATCCGCGTCGAGTCAACATTTGCGATCCCGTCGATCCTTCATCCTTTGCCCGGCGAGAAGAAAAGAAATGGGACCCTGGGGACAGCATCCGTCCCGTTTAAAGTGACGGCGCGGAAAATTTTTGCAAATTCGAATCGCCTGCTCCAATCTGTTGTCATGAAATTGCCGCTCGCGCTTCTTGTGTATGAAAATCTCATACCGGGCAGTCAACTGATAAATCGGCTTCAGGACCTGGGCTATCGAGTTGAGACGATAAACGATGCTCGATTGCTCGTCGAACTCGCCGAGCGGGAGAAGGCGCTCGTGGTAGTCGCCGATCTTTTCTCGATCAAGACCGACGTGTGCAAGGAGATTAAGTCGTTGAAAAATAATCCTGCCACATCGCACATTCCCGTGATCGCCTTCGTGAATGCGAAGCAGGAGGCACTCCAGAAGGGAGCCTACACCGCTGGCGCAAACCTTGTGGCGAGCAACTCGACCATTCTCGCTCATCTGCCCCAATTTTTGGATCAGGCCCTGCAAATCGATTGAACAATGCTCATATGTCAGTCCCCCCCGTCAAACTCGACCGCGGTATCCACGTCATGCATTTGTTTTACCGGGTTGATCGGCTTCGCTGGTCACAGTTGTCCCGCGAGCAATCCGCTCAGGCCCGCGCGCAGTTGGAGGCGCTGTGCGCGGCAAATTCGAATGCGTCGCACCCGCGACTAACGACGTATGCCAATGTGGGCGGCAAAGCCGATCTGACGCTCCTGTTGATGGCGGCGGACTTGGTGGCGCTGGGAAGAATGCATCGCGAGCTGGAAAACTGTTTTCCGCCGGGCACACTTGGATTGGCTGATAATTTTCTAAGCGTGACCGAACTGCCAGAGTACGTCACCACCGACGAAGATCATCAGCAGATCTTGATTCGCCAGGAGAAACTGGAGCCGGGCAGCGAACCGTTCAATCAGCGGCTGGCCGAATTGCGCAAGCGACAGACGGATTACGAACAATACCGTCTTTATCCCGAACTGCCGGACTGGGAAGTCATGGCGTTCTATGCCATGAGCAAACGCCGCCAGGCAGCGGATAACTGGTACCTGCTGGATTTCGCGACGCGCAAGCGTTTGATGGGCGGCCATGCGCGGGTGGGACGAAAGTTTGCCGGGCGCGTGTCACAGCTCATCACGGGTGCCTCGGGCATAGACGATTGGGAGTGGGGAGTAACACTCATGGCGCACCAGGTCGACGCGTTGAAAGAGATCGTGTATGAAATGCGGTTCGACGAGGTGAGCGCGCGCTATGGCGAATTCGGACCGTTCTATGTGAATTTGCGGATGTCGCCCGTGTTGTTGTGGGAGCATTTGGGTTTGTAACCTCGAGGCTCGCCGCGGCCAAACCGCTGGTCAGGCCCGCTACGGCTGGCCCCTGGATCTAGGAAATCCTGATTTCGCGCTTGCCTTTTTGACCGCCCGCCTAAAGATTCCTCGCCCTATATGGATTCTGAAACACCTCAATCCAGCCGCTTTTACGAGTTTTTGGCGTGGGTTGAGTTGAACAAAAGAAATCTCGCCATTGGCGCTGGCGTCCTGGTGGCCTTGTGCTTTGGCTGTTTCGTTTATCAGTGGCACTCGAATGAGCAGGAAGCGGCGGCGAACCGGGCGCTCAGCGCAATCCATTCGACGCCGGGTTCGACGGCCATGCTGCCCGAACCAAAGGCGCACGAGTATTTGAAAGTCGCCAAAGACTTTCCTGGCACTGGCGCGGGAGAACGCGCCTTGCTGATGGGTGCGGCGGATTTATATGCGCAGGCGAAGTATCAGGAGGCCCAGGCTCAATTTGAAGAGTTCTTGAAGAAGTACAGCCACAGTTCGATCGCGCCTCAGGCGGTTTACGGAGTGGCGGCCTGCCTGGATGCTTTGAACAAGGTGGATGAAGCTCTGGCCAAATATCAGGACGTCATTGCGCGTTACTCTTCGGAATCGGTCGCGGGTCAGGCCAAGCTGGCAATTGGGCGTTTGCACGAAGCGAAAAATCAGCCAGAGCTGGCGTTGAAAACGTACGATGACTTGATCAAAGTGAATGTGGTTTGGAGCGCGGAAGCCCGGGCTTTGCGCGAAGCTTTGTTGCAAAGTCATCCGAACCTCGTCCCAACCAACGCGCCAACAACCGGCGCAAGCAACTTGTTAGGTAGGCAATCAATCTCGATACCGCTTAGTGCTCTAACCAACCTGGTAAAGCCGGCCGCAACCAACAGCGAGAAATAGCCGGAAAATAGAGGGCGATTTCCGGTTTGTTGGTTCCTGCTCTCCCGACCAGAATAGAAACCGTCCAATCGTGAAATCGAAATTGATCAACGTGCGACTATGAAGCTAACGATTATTGGGACCGGTTATGTGGGCCTGGTGACGGGTACCTGTTTCGCGGAAGTTGGGCATCAGGTTGTGTGTGTTGATAACAACGAAGAGAAAGTCAAATTGCTCCAGAGCGGAGGCATTCCCATTTACGAGCCTGGCTTGGAAGAATTGGTAGTGAAGAACGTGTCGGAAGGGCGGCTAAGTTTCACGGCGAGCACCCGGGAAGGCGTCGAAAAGTCGGACGTCATTTTTATCGCAGTGCCAACGCCGCCGCAGGCGGATGGGTCGGTGGACCTGAGCTTCATCGAGGGCGTGGCTCGCGAAATCGCCGCCGCGATGAACAGCTACAAGATTGTGGTCGACAAAAGCACTGTGCCGGTCAACACGGGAGACAAAGTGGCAGAGACAATCAAACGCTATTGCAAAGCCAAGGTTGAATTCGATGTCGTTAGCAACCCGGAATTTCTTCGCGAAGGATTTGCCGTGCAGGATTTGATGAAGCCGGATCGGATTGTTATCGGCACCCGTTCGCAACGACCGGTGGCCGCCATGAAAGAGGTTTACACTCCGTTCAAGGCGCCGATTATCGTAACGGACATTAGTTCGGCCGAGTTGATCAAACACGCGGCGAACTCGTTTCTCGCGCTGAAAATCTCGTATATCAATGCGGTTTCTGTCATCTGCGAGGCCTCCGGGGCGAATGTTCAGGAAGTGGCCAACGGCATGGGGATGGACGCGCGAATTGGACGGCAGTTCCTCGATGCTTCGCTTGGCTTCGGCGGAAGCTGTTTTCCAAAAGACCTGAGCGCGTTCATCAAAATATCGGAGCAACTCGGCTACGATTTTGCCCTCCTCAAGGAAGTCCAAAATATCAATACGCACCAGATGAACCGGTTCGTCAAAAAGATCATCGACACGCTCTGGGTGGTGAAGGACAAAGTGATCGGCGTCCTCGGGCTGGCTTTCAAGCAGAATACCGATGATGTCCGCTTGTCACCGGCGATTGAGCTTTGCCATCGGTTGCAGAAGGAAGGGGCCACCCTCCGGGTTCACGATCCGAAAGCGATGGACAAAGCGAAGCCGCTTTTAACGAATGTCACCTACGTCGAAAACATGAACGATGTCGCCATGGGCTGCGACGCGCTGGTCATCGCCACCGAATGGCCGGAATTTAAGAAGCTGGACCTCGAACGCACCCGCAAGGAATTGACGCACCCCATTATCTTTGATGGACGTAATCTCTTCGACGCCCAGGAGATGGAACGGCTTGGCTTTATCTACAAAAGCATCGGCCGATAGACGATCTCGAACGACGAGATGCCGAATGAACGACAATCTGCGCCGACACAGAAGGAGGCGACTGACCCGTCGCCGAACGGAAGCCACTGCGTTGAGGTTGCCGCTGGAATAGTCTTCCGTGACGGGAAGATTTTGATCACGCAAAGACCATCGCAGGACCATTTGGGCGATCTTTGGGAGTTCCCCGGGGGCAAACGTGAGGCCGAAGAAAGCTTCGAGGATTGCTTGCAGCGTGAACTCCGCGAGGAACTGGCGATCGAAGTGGCGGTCGGCGAGTTGGTCGATACGGTCACTCACCAGTACCCCGAAAAAACGGTGCACCTTAAGTTTTATCGCTGTGCCTGGGTAAGGAATGAACCCCAAGCGATCGGGTGCCAGGCATTTGCGTGGGTGGCGACGCCACAATTGGCCGACTACTCATTTCCGGCGGCCGACACACGGCTTCTCGAAAAATTAAGGAAATCTCTCACCATTGCAGGTTAGCCGGACATTTCGCCAAGCGTTCTAGAACGCGGGAGGCTTTTTCGGCACCTCGGGCGGCAGTGCGGCCAATCGACGATCGGAGATGGATTTGAAGATGAATGTGGAGGGTTTGAGCTAGCTCTCCGGGCCCCTCGCGCCTGCGGCGGACCCGCCCGTCCGCAGCAGTGGAAATCCACTCAAATACAGGGATTTGAACTCGCCACTGTT
>JBDTOW010000483.1:0-4456 GCA_039933075.1 Verrucomicrobiota bacterium
ATGTTGCTTGGGGGAAACTCAGGCGCGAGTTGGTCGAACCGCGCCTGCGCGCTGGGAACCACCGATTCTCTCTGTTGGTGAAAGAGCGTCGGGAAAAGGACGAACTCGGGATGCTCGACTTGAAAACCACCGCGTCCTTCGCTAATCCCGCCCTTGCGCAGAATAATAATCTGGTCGCCCCGCCCCAACGCATCGACGACCACGGCCCATTCTTTAAATACAATTCGCATCGTCAGTCTCGATAGTAAGCAGGTAATCAAGCACCCGCTACCGGTAAGTTAGTCCGGAGAGAGGGCAGGTCAAAGATTTGATTGGGGGGAGGCAACAACCCTTTCGCTGACGCACTTGTCCCGAACAAAAGCGGCGCTACGCCTGCCTTCATCCTTACAAGCGTTTCAACGTTGGGGCCTGTGCCCGAAGCAGTCTGAGCCCCGCAGGCACGGCTGATGGATCGTACGGTTTTCAGCCGCCCTACGGGACTTACACAACTCTGCGCTCGGCAACTCAACGTTAAAATTAAAACGTTGGGCTATTATCAAACATCCCTCCGGGATGAAAACTGGGCTGGCCAATCGGGGTGTCCAGGCGGGCAAGATCTGGGTCAGGATGAGCGTCACGACAGTGCTCTCCACCAGGTCCACGTAAATAGCCCGATGACGAAGAGACCAGCCAGGGCGTTGACGGAATTGTTTCGCAGCCACGCAGGGGGCAACAGCGCAAGGAGGCAACCCAGCAGACAGCCGCCGCCGAATCCACCCAGGTGCGCGACCACATCGCTCCCCGGATCCAGACCGAATAAAATGAACATTAAAACTCCGCCCAGAATTCCGCTGGCGATAAATTTTCCCATCCGCGAACTTTCGCGCCAGAGCGAGAGAGACTGAACAGTCATCAGGCCGAGCGCGCCCATCACCATTCCCGAAGCGCCCAGACCGTGGTACGGCCGTTGATAGAAGAAAAGCCCGGCCAGATTTCCGATCCCGCCCGCGAGATAGGCCGCCAGCAGCGTCACACCCGCCCCGTAGCGCGCCATCGCCAGGCCAAGCAGGAGGAAGCCGGTCGTGAGATTGGCCGCGAGATGGCCTAAGTTTGAATGCAGGCTGACCGCCGTGAGGACTCTCCACCACTCGCCGTCGCGCACGGCGGCGCTGTCCATCATTCCCGCGCCCCGCGGTCCGTTCCCATGAACCGCGTCGAGCCAATAAACCAACCCCAGCAAAATGCACCAGAGCACGACTCCCCAGTGAAACATCACGCCGGACCATTCGAGCTTTTGTTTCCAGTTCCAACCGCGGTTCTCCAGGCGGAACTGGCGAATCGCGGCCATCGCCGGTTCATATTCCCGCTCCTCGACGATTAGGAACCACCGCTGGTTTTCGGGATCGACTTGAAGAGTCGCTTGAATGCCCTGGCTCGCCAGCACCAGGCTCCAATCCATGGCTTGACGCCGGGATCGAGTTGGAATGATCGTCGCATTGGTTTGCATGGTAAAGTCACACCGCAGCCTGCTTAATGACTCTTAGGATATGGCAGTTTCCGAACAAATCCAGCGCGCTACGAATGCTAGTTCTGGGGGCATCCATGACTTCGACCAACGACCGCTCAAATCAACCGGCAAACTTGCCGAGAACGAGATGCCGGCGGGGTTTGCTTTTGTTCTTGAGAAATGGAAAGCAACATAGAAATAATTCGCCAGGGAACAGTCCGATCCGCGCTCACGCTCGATCGATCAAACTGAACCTTCGGAAGATAGACAGCGAAGTCTCCTGGAATGAGTGAATTGAAACGCCGGGTGTTTTGACCAATCTTGTGTTAAGATGACGACAATGCTGGCGATAGCACTGTTAGAATGAAAGTGATTCAGCCGAACTGTCGGATCCAGTTCACCGCGGAAGATATCGACTTCATTCTGTCCACTCTGGGTCGCAAGGCGGGCGACCATCAATGCCTGGTCAAGCTGCTCACTGATGAGGAAACTCGCGATCTAATTCTCGACAGCGAGGCATTGTTTCACGCATTGCTGGAACATCGTGGTTGTCTTAAGGTTTCCACTCACTTTTACTTTTATGTCCTGGTCCGTCAGGTCCTGCGTCGCACCGGAATTGAAGATCGTGCCGTAGCCGATTATGTGGCGGAGATTCTCGCCGAGTTCTCCCGGGTCGAGAACACTCAGTGCATTCTGCCGGGACAGACTGCCTCGATCGATTATCTCTTCGAAATGCTGGCGGCGCTCCAGAAAGCCGACGACCGCACGAGCTTCCTGATCCGCGCTCACATCGGCAATCACTCCCTCTTCATGGCGGGTGTTTTTCCTGAACGCATCCGTTTTCGAGCGGAGACGCGCGGCTTTCCCAATCTTAAATATTTTGAGGCGCTGGGAGAGACGAATTACCGAGTGGCGAGCGACCATCGCCTCGCACAAAAGTACGACGTCGCTTCGATATTCTCCGTTCTGGCGGATCGGTTCAAGCCGGCGCGGCTTGCGCTGAACGACCTCGCCGAACGTCTGATCTCGCTCGGCGACACAAATTATCCCATCGGCGGGTTGCTGCATCCGCCCGGTGAGTCGGTTTAGAATTCTCGAAAAAAGTGGGCCGCTGGATGTTCGCAACCGCTTATCGCTTCTGGACGATTTGCGGCGACGGCCCTCCGCATTTTGACAGGAAAGCCTCAATCGACTGATTTACATCCGAGCTGGCGTCGTACAGGACCGCGTGCTGCTCTTGCTGGGTCAGCTCCAATGCGCGTGATGCCGACTCCACGAATCCGCGCAACGTCTGGTGCGCGTAACTTGCCAGTCCCTGCCGTAACGGTAAGGAGAATAAGTGAAGTACCAGGGCGTAAACGACCGTGTGCCAACCGTAGGCTTCACCCTTTTCGACAGCTTGAATGTAACGCTGGACAAGTCGCTGATCTCGCAAATGTCGAAGACGTCTGAGCTGGTTCCTGCCGACCCGCCGACTTGCCGCGGCAAGTTCTTTGGACAAGATCTGATCGGCCAATCCGCGCTCCCAAACGATTAGTTCCTTCACTTCATAACGATCAATGTGGAAGAACGCCTGGTGAATTGCCGGCACTTCGATCGGAAAGAGAATTGTTGCTTTGTATTTCTGCAAAAATTGACGAAGGCTTGCAAGGTTCTCCACTTGTGGAACTTGCGCAATGATGGCGGTCAAGGAGGCCAGCCCTTCAGCCGATCCCAACTGTTCCGCAAGCGGATGCAATTCACCGAGGAGTTGCTCTGCCGTCTGCGCTGACAGTAGCGTTGCCTTCGACATATTTTGGTTATCGGTAACTCGACGCCACTGCTACAGCCGGTGGACGAGTTGCGGAAATGCTAACGCATGGTTCGTGTCAGTGCCAACTCGAAAAGTCCTGAAATGCAAAATAAAAAAGTTGATTTTATCCGCGCCCGCTTGGCATTCTTCGAAGAAGATCTGGTGCGCTTTCTTTTTCCAGGTGATCTTTTTTTGAGGCGTTGACCTCAACACTTTCAGTGCTCGCTGAAAGTCGAACGTCCTTTTGATATCAAGGCCGAAGTCAGATCACATAATCGAAAAGATCAAGTTGCTCGCCCTGCAACTCGCGGGAGCGATCGCATAGCTGAGCCACCGTCAACTGCTCGAGGACGGCGGCAATCGCATCCCGCACTTCTTTCATAACGCTCCGAATTGCGCACTTGGCCTCATTCGGGCAGGAGCAACGTTCGTAAAAGCGCGTACTGACACAACTCACTGGCGCGAGCGGCCCTTCAATCTGACGAATAACGGCCGCGAGAGTTATCTGCTCCGGTGGGAGACGCAATCGATAGCCACCGGCAACACCACGCTTGCTTTCCACGAAACCGACCGGTTTGAGCTCGTTGAGAATCTGTTCCAGAAACCGCTTGGGTATGTTTTGTTGGTCGGAGATCGTTTGAATTGAGACGACGTGCTTGCCGTAGTTGAGCCCGAGGACAACTAAGGCACGAAGAGCATATTCGCCACGGAGAGACATCTTCATAGTCCGAATCTTACAATGTACATTGAACGAATCAAGATTAACCTGATATGCCGAACATAAACCAATAAAAGTAATCGATATAACAATTATTAAAATCTCTATTGACTTACTGTAGATTAAGGCTATTATCGGTGGCATTGTGATAACGTTGAGAGAGATCAAGCGGAGAATCGACGCTGTTGGACGATCCAGTCTCGTGGCAGGTATTCCACATCCAGCTTTTGATCGTCCCGCGATATCAGGAGACAAGAAGCAACTTCAAGGTGAATTGTTGAGTGGCACGCTCAGCTACGCGGCCGGTATTTTCAATGGACTGGCCGATGGCGGGAGCGATGACATTGAGAACGCGGACGACGACAAAGATGTGGCCGGGCGTCTTTTCGCGCGTCCGTTCAAGAACAGCAACCTCGGGGCGCCACGAGGTTTCGGAGTTGGTATCGCGGGCACCTTTGGG
>JBDTOW010000484.1:0-4446 GCA_039933075.1 Verrucomicrobiota bacterium
ACGCGCCATTCGACGCGCAATCCAAAAGGCGCATATCAAGCCCGAAGAGGTGGATTATATCAATGCCCACGGCACCTCCACCGTCTTGAATGACGCGGCAGAGACCAATGCCATCAAAGAGGTTTTTGGCGAATACGCCTATGCCCTGCCCATCAGCTCCAGGCCGTCGGCGTGTTTGGTGAGAAAGGCACGGTCCAATACGCCCGCTTCATTCCACAAGCGAATCATGGCCAGTGCCACGGGCAAGTCCGCGCCGGGATAGACCGGCAAATGCAGATCGACATCTCCTGAATTGAAGTTGCGGATGGGATCGATTACGGCCACGAAGGCACCGTTCTTCTTCGCTTGCCGCAGGTAGGGCACGAGATGAATGTTCGAGACCTTGGGGTTCGCGCCCCAGATGAGAATGGCGCGAGCGCTTGGATAATCCTGAAAAGCGACACCCGGCATCTTGCCGTACATGCCCAGCGCGACGGCGGTTGCCGGAGCAGCGCACAACGTGCGAGCGAGCCGCGAGGCGCCCAGTTTTGCAAAGAAGTAAGCATCCAGGAAATCGTGGCTCAGCAGGCCATTCGACCCGTCATAATGATAGGGCAGAATAGCTTCAGCGCCCCACTGCGCGATGATCGCGCGGAACTTCCCGGTGATTGTGGAAATCGCTTCGTCCCAGGAAATCCGCTCAAATCGCGCTTCGCCCTTCGGCCCCACGCGGCGCATCGGGTGAAGGATGCGAGTGTCATGATAGACGCGGCGATCGAATTTCCCGACTTTGTCGCAGATAAATCCTTGCGTATTGGGATGACCGCTCGTCTCCCCGGGCGCAGCTTGAATGCGCGTGATCCTTCCTTCCGCGACGGTGACTGCCAGCGCACAGGAATCCGGGCAGTCCATCGTGCAAGTTGTGCGAATGCTCGTAGCCATGGCATTATTGTAATGATTGCCGTTTTTGGCTGCAAGCGAACTCACGCGGCTTCGCGCCAAAGGTGTACGTGATTCAGCCTGCGTTTTATTTTCGTCTCGCCCTTTACCCTTTTGAAACGGTCAAACAGGATCAAGTGCATCTTTACTTCCGTGGCGAATAAAAAACCTTCCATAGCACAAGACCGTGAGCAGGGGCGGTCATGCCGGCCGCGCGTCGATCTCGATGCCACAACATCTTTCCAACGGCATCCGGGCTGAACTTTCCTTGCCCTGATTGCACCAGGGTTCCCACGATGCCGCGGCACATCTTATAAAGGAAACCATCGCCTTCGATAATGAAGGTCAAGAGATGACCGCTCCGCTTAATTTCACAGCGCGTGACCGCGCGTACGGTGGATTCCATTTCATAAGTCCGCGTCCCGGCGAACGATTTGAAATCATGTTTTCCGATGAACCGGCGGGCCGCGGTTCGCATGACGGCGAGATCGAGCGACGCCGGAACGTGCCAAGCTTGAGCGCGAAGCAGAGGATTCATCACCGGATGGTTCCAAACACAGTAGCGGTATTGCTTGCCCGTCGCATCGAAACGGGCGTGAAAATCGAACCGGCAGGGCGCCGCGGACATGACGCGAATGTCCTGGGGGAGGTGGGCGTTGATCGCCAGAGCCAGTTTGCGCACCGGCATCCTGAATTTCTCTGCCGGGATTTCAACGTGCGCAATCATCTCAAGCGCGTGCACGCCTGCGTCGGTACGACTGGAACTGTGCGCCCGAATCTTGTGGCCGAATAATTTTTCCAACGCCTCTTCGATCTTCTGTTGCACGCCCAGGCCGATTTTCTGGACCTGCCACCCGGCGTAGTTCGTGCCCTCGTAGGCAATGGTTAGTTTGAATTTGAGTGTATCCACAGGTGACTTGCCGGTGCTCAGGCGTAACTATTCAGTCGGGGAGGTGGTCCGACCTCACCCTGACCCTCTCCCCCAAGAGAGGAACCGCCTTTGCTGCTCCGGAAGAAGTCACTCCCGAGCGAGGCTTCTGCCAGCACACGAAAGCTCCGCCCTCTCCTTGGGGCACTGCCGTCGAATTAAACATTTGGGCCGCGTCTTCGATCCCCAGCGGGGATGAATGTGAATAGCCGTGGGTGGCAACCCACGGGTCGGAACGGAAAAGCGATTCTGCCCCCAAAGGGGTCCAATAAACCTCGTCGTCCTGTGTTGTTCGACCCCTTTGGGGTCGATATCGATTTCGCTTGTTGCCCCGTGGGTTGCACCCACGGCTATTCACATTCGGGCCCCTTCGGGGCCGGCCCCTCCAAACGCAAGACCTTAAGTCACGGGCAGTGGGGGCGAGTTGAGGGCGTGCATCGCGGTTCACCGAATGATTACAGCAGTTTTTTTCGGCGGGCTTAATTTCCTGACAAGGAAAAAGAGCTCCTACCGGATCGGAAGGTCCCTCGGTGAGGGGGCGTTGGTCGAACCAAGCTTTCATGCCAAATGCTTATGCTGGGGGACGTGATTTTGCCACCCGCACGAACGATACCAGCACCCCGCCGATCAGATAACACCCCGCGAGGAATAACAAACACACGCGATCGCTGAAGCCATGCTCCCTGAGCCAGCCGACATTGTGGTTGCCGAGATAACCGGCGAGGTTCGCCAGCATATTGATGAAGCCGATCGAGACCGCCGCCGCCGCTGCCGTGAGCGTGATCGTGGGCAGCGCCCAGAATGGGGACGGCCAGAAGTAAGCTGCAAAACCCGTGAGACACAGCCAAGCCAGGACAAGCCAGACCGGTTGTCCCGGAATGGCGCTCCCGGCAAGGAAGAACGCGGTGAACACCTGTCCGGCGACGCAATGCCACTTGCGGTCGCCCGTTCGGTCGGATGATTGGCCGGAGAGAAAGACCGACACGATTCCGCACGCGTAAATAAGTCCGCTCCACCAGAGCGCTTCTGAAGTCGATCCGCCGGACACTCCCTTCACCACCGTCGGCAGCCAGAAGCCGAACGCGAGGCCCCCCGTGTTCGTCGCGAAGATGCCGAGAGCGAGCAGCCAGACATTCGGCAGACGCAGTGCCTGCCAGACTGTCGTGTCGCCCTCGGAGCTCTTCGCTTGCGCCTCGGCGTCGAGCGTTGCCTGTAGCCAATCACGCTCGTTCGACGCGAGCCATTTCGCATCGCGCGGCCGATCCGTGAGGAGGAAAAGCGTCGCTACGCCCAGTGCCACCGCCGGCAAGCCTTCCAGAAGGAAAAGCCACTTCCAGCCGGGCAAACCGAGCCAGTTGACCTTTAGCAGCAGCCCCGACACCGGCGCTCCCAGCGCGAGGCTGAACGGCACAGCCAGGACGAGTCCGGACAGCGCGCGTCCGCGATCGCGACTCGTAAACCAGTGGGTGAAGTAAACGATGATGCCCGGAAAGAAACCTGCCTCCGCCACGCCCAGCATAAAACGCGCGACGTAGAATTGCATCGGCGTATGGACGAAAGCTGTGAGCGCCGAGCAGAACCCCCAGGAAATGAGAATTCGCGCAAACCACTTGCGCGCGCTCCAGCGCTCGACGATCAGAGCGCCGGGAATCTCCAGAATCAGATAACCAATAAAAAAGATTCCGAAGCCGAAACCGAAGACTTCCTCCGAGAACTTCAGGTCGTCCGCCATCGCCAGCTTCGCGAATCCTACATTGGCGCGATCGAGATAAGCAACGATGTAAAGCAGGAAGACAAGCGGTAGAACGCGCCAGGCGACTTTCCGGCGGAGCGCGTCGGGATCGACGAGTGGAGCGGATGCTGATTGCTCGACCTCCACGCAGGGCTTAGCCGTAACGATTCGGTTCAACCACGAATGGACACAAATTCACACGAATGAAGATCACCGATTTCACCACCCCCACCGCACCGAAACGGGTTCACCAAACCGTGAGTGCTGGCAATACGAGTGAACGCTTCCCGCAGTCCCTTCCATTCGTGTCGATTCCTGTCGATTCGTGTTCATTCGTGGTTTTCGACTGCATGCTTCCAGGTTAATGGTATCCTCAAACCTCTTCCAGCGCGACGGTCGCATCGCCGAATTTTGGGAGGCGCACGTTCATTTTGTCCATCATCGAGAGGTAGAGGCGGCACATCTGGCGGTCTGGTTTGTCCTTATAGTCGAGGACGCGACCGCCTTTGATGCGCCCGCCCGCGCCGCCGAGCATCACCACGGGCAACTGCGTGGCGTCGTGGTTCCCGGTCAACATGCTCGAGCAGAACAGGAGCATCGTGTTGTCGAGCGCGGTGCGTTCGCCTTCCTGAATCGTGTCGAGCTTGCGCGCGATGTAGGCTACTTGCTCCATGAAGAATTGGTTCACCTTGAGCCAGTCGGCGGTGTCCGAGTGCGAGAGAAGATGGTGAATCATGTAATCGACACCGAGGTTCGGGAAGCGGAGCGACGAATGGTCGTTGTTCAATTTCAGCGTGCAAATGCGCGTGGTGTCGGTCTGGAACGCCAGCACGAGAATGTCGCTCATCAGCCGCATGTGCTCGGCGAT
>JBDTOW010000485.1:0-4445 GCA_039933075.1 Verrucomicrobiota bacterium
AGCACCACCCGGTTTCCATGGCACCGAAGTGGTGCCATCCGCATTCTGGGTTCCTCTGACAATGCAAAAGGCCTTGGTACGTGACGCAGATATTCTCGGTGACGAATTTTGCGGTTGGCTCCTGTTGATGGGGCGGCTGAAGGATGACATTTTGATTGGACAAGTCCGATCCGATCTCGCTGTGATCGCCGCGCGTATTGACCAAATCCAGCACGGGCGCTCAACGACGCTCAAGATCCGGAAGGCTGTGCTTGCGGGCGTGCCCGAGATGCAGACCATGGTGTTGGGAGTAGGAACTGTGATCCTCAGTGCCGCGGGGCTGGTCCTGGTGATCGCATGCGCGAACATAGCAAATCTGCTCCTGGCGCGGGCAGCGCGACGGCGCAAGGAGATTGCGGTGAGGGTAGCGCTTGGTGCGAGTCGCTGGCGTCTGGTCAGGCAACTGCTCGCCGAAAACCTGTTGCTGGCTTTGCTGGGCGGTGCGTTGGGTTCGTTCTTCGCCTTCTGGTCATCGGCAGCCGTGATGGGATTTATCCAATCCAATTTACCGCATGGCGTCCCGCCTTTCGCACTCGATGTTAGCCCGGACATTCGCGTTCTGGCTTACTCGCTTTTGGTGACTCTGATGACGGGGCTTGCCTTCGGACTTGTGCCGGCGCTCCGGGCGTCTCGTACAGACCTTAATCTTGCGATGAAAGGTGCTGACTCCAGATCGAATCCTCGACACGGCGGACTCTTGAGGAGTGGTCTCGTCGCAACGCAAGTGGCCGTCTGCATGATTCTATTGCTAGCCGCCGGGTTGTTGATGCGCGGGCTCTACCGGGCGCAGACCATCGATCCGGGCTTTGAAATGAAGAATATTGCCGTGGCTTCCTTTGATCTCCCGGCGGCAGGTTACAGCAGCCAACGCGCCGAAGCTTTTCAACGGCAGTTGACGGAAAAAGTCGCCGCGCTTCCTGGAGTGGACGTCACGGCCCAGGTCGGATCGGCGCCACTGAGTAATTCACACTTCGGTGATCTGTTCTCTATTCCCGGACAGGAAGGAAGCAATCCGGCCGAATACAATCACGTGTCGCCGGGTTATTTCCCGTTGCTGGGCATCCCGATCGTGCGAGGCCGTAACTTTACCGACGCGGAAAATCGGGTCAGCGCTCAGGTAACGATCGTTACGGAATCGACCGCGCGCCGATTATGGCCCGGGAAAGATCCGGTTGGAAAAACGATCCGCAAAGGCGCGCTCCGTTCGGATGCTGTCGATCTAGAGGTTGTGGGCGTAGCGAGGGACTCCCAGGTATCTCACTTGGCACAATCCGATGGCCTTTACCTCTATCTCCCAGCCGGCACCAGGGAACAACCAGGGCTCCAATTGTTGGTACACAGCGCGGGCGGTTACGCAGCAATTGCATCAAGTATCCGCGCAGCCGTTCGCGCACTCGATCCAGAGCTGATTGTGAACGTCACAAGACTGGAAGACAATTTCGAGTACTTCAGATTCCCGGGCCGCGTGGTGGCAACTCTTTCCGGGGTGCTCGGCGCCCTGGCGTTGCTCCTCGCGTCAATGGGGGTTTATGGGATGGTTGCTTATGTCGTGAGCCAGCGCGTTCGGGAAATCGGGATCCGCATGGCGCTCGGCGCCGAAGATCATGACGTGACGGCGCTAATCGTCCGGCAAGCCTTGCGGCCTGTAGCCACGGGCGCCGTTATTGGCATTGCTGGCTGCGCTGCCATTTCGACCATTTTATCGAGTGTGCTGTACGGCATCAGCCCGCGTGATCCTGTTTCGTTTCTTCTCGTCCCCGGATTTCTCCTGGCAATTGCAACGCTCGCGAGTTACCTCCCCGCCCGCCGGGCCGCGAAAGTCGATCCGATAGCGGCGCTTCGTTATGAATGATCTCAAATTTGCCTTCCGCCAATTGCTCAAGAATCCTGGCTTTACTGCCGTGGCCGTGCTTACGCTCGCGCTCGCCATCGGGGCGAACACGGCGATCTTCAGCGTCGTGAACGGAGTGTTGCTGCGACCATTGCCGTTTCCGGCCGCCGATCGGCTTGTCATGATTCACACAATCCATCAGGGCGAGGGTCAAAGCCAGCGGTGGGAATCAGTATTCGATCCTGACTTCAAGGAATGGACCGAGCAAAACCATGTCTTCGACCACATGGCGGCGTATGGAACCGGACAAGCCACGCTGCTTAGCGGGGGCGAACCGAAGCGAATTGGATCGGCCGAGGTCACCGCCGATTTCTTCCCGCTGCTGGGTGTGAAACCGCTGGCCGGCCGAACATTCCTGCCCGAAGAACATCAACCCGGAGGTGCTCGCGCCGTAATGCTCAGCGAAGGACTGTGGCGTGATCGGTTTGGCGCAAATCCGTCCGTGATTGGCCAAGGGATCACACTCGACGGCCGCAACGTGACGGTCGTGGGCGTCCTTCCGGGCCGGTTCAATTTCCCGACGGATTGTGACGTGTGGACCTCCCTGGTGCTGGACACAGGCCGCAACAACACGCTTCACCGGGCGCTGGCCCGTCTCAAACCCGGCGCGACTCGCGAACGGGCGCAGGCTGAAATGGACACCATCGCCCAGCGGCTTGCCCAGGTGTTGCCCGCCGCTGCACCCGGCAAGGGTGTGAGCCTCGTATCCCTGCAGGAGCATATCGTCGGCGGAACCCGGCCCTTGTTGTTCGTTTTCCTGGGGGCGGTGGGATTCGTACTATTGATCGCGTGTGCCAACGTCACCAATTTGCTCCTGGCCCGGGCCACGGCGCGGCGAAAGGAGATTCAGATCCGCGTTGCGCTGGGGGCAGGCCGGCTGCGAATCGCCCGGCATCTTCTGACGGAGAGCGTGCTGTTAGCCGTGGTGGGCGGTGCTTTGGGATTGCTTTTGGCGGTCTGGGGACTTGGCCTTTTGATTGCGCTCATGCCGCCAAACCTGGTGCCCCGCATCGGAGAGATAGGGTTGGATGGCCGTGTGCTCGGATTCAACTTCGCTTTGTCGCTCCTCACCGGCATCGCCTTCGGTCTGGCGCCGGCATGGCAGGCGTCTGCGGCGGACGCGAACGAAGCGTTGAAAGAAGGCGGCCGAAACCAGTCTTCCGGCGTGCGCCAACGTTTCCTGCGCCAGGCCCTGGTGGCCGCTGAGATCGCGGTTTCCCTCGTCCTCCTGATCGGGGCCGGATTGATGTTGAAAAGCTTTTCGCGGCTGCGCGAAGTGAAACTGGGTTTTAATCCGGAACGAACGCTGACGCTGAATCTGTCTCTGCCACGCGCGAATTATCCCGGTCCACAACAGATGAAGGCGTTTTATCGAAACGTGCTGGATCGAGTTCACGCATTGCCCGGCGTGCGTTCGGCGGGTTTCGCCAACGCGGTCCCCCTGGGCGGCGGCAGCATGCGCATCTATGGCGATTTTTCCGTCGAAGGACAGCCGCTGCTTGAGCATTTGTGGGCCAGCAAGGTCGCGGCGAGCCCGGATTACTTTCGCGCCACCGCCATTCCGCTGCTGAAGGGGCGTTTCTTCACTGAGCCTGACGACGACCGGGCGCCAGGAGTGGTGATCATCAGTGAACGCCTGGCTCGCCTTCTTTGGCCAAACGGCGACCCACTGGGCAAGCGCCTCTCGATGGGTATCCGGCCAACGTCATGGTTGGAAGTCGTCGGCGTAGTCGGCGACGTGCGGCAGGACGACCTGCGCGCGGATCCGCCGTCCGGACTTTATGTGCCGTATCAACAGGTTTCCGAGGCGTTCTTTTTCGAAGCGATGACATTGGTGGTTCGTACCGCCGGAGAACCGCGCGCGCTGACCGCTGCCGTGCGGAAGACAGTTCAGAACGTCGATCCGACCCTGCCGATTTTCGATATCCATACGATGGAAGAGTTGGTGTCCGTCAAAGTCGCTCAGCCGCGCTTCAACACCTGGCTGCTAGGCAGCTTTTCGGCCATTGCCCTGGTGCTGGCGTTAGTGGGCATCTATGGCGTGGTGTCGTATGGCGTCACGCAACGGACCCAGGAAATCGGCATCCGCCTGGCCTTGGGCGCGCGACACCAGGACGTGCTGAAAATGGTAGTCAGCCAAGGGATGAGAGCGGTGCTGGTCGGTGTGGTGTGTGGCACTGTGGTGGCGATCGTATTGACCCGGTTTTTGATAAGCTACCTCTATTCGGTGACGCCGACCGATCCAATGACCTTCGCGAGTGTCATCCTGATTTTCATCGGTGTCGCCGCGGCCGCGTGTCTCATCCCGGCCTTCCGCGCGGCGCGTGTCGATCCGATGGAGGCGCTGAGGTGCGAATAAAAACGTCCGAGCGTCCGAGCGTAATAGCGTCGAAGCGTCAGGCTGTAAATCAACCAAGTTCTTTTACCGTTCGGTTCGTCAATGCCAATGCTCCCACGCTCCCACGCTCCGACGCTCCGACGCTCCGACGCTCCGACGCTCCGACGCTCCGACGCT
>JBDTOW010000486.1:0-4444 GCA_039933075.1 Verrucomicrobiota bacterium
AGTGGCCGTAAGTCATGCCGAGTTCAGCCCTGATGGTCGCCTGGTCGTGAGCGCGTGCAGAGATGGCGGTTCAGCACCCCGTGAGGCTCAGGTCTGGAACGCGGCAACCGGTAAGCCGGTGGGAGAACCTCTCAAGCACAAGGATGGTGTTCTATACGCCACGTTCAGCTCCGATAGTAAATTGGTGCTCACCGCCAGCGAAGACCGATACGCACGGGTCTGGGTCGCGGCTACCGGGAAATCACACGGAAAACGAATGAAGCACAAAGACGAAGTGCATGAAGCATCGTTTAGCTCCGATGGACACCGGATCGTTACAACGATTTATGGTTTGATGGCGCAAATCTGGGATGTAGAAACCCGCGAACCGCTGACTCCTCCATCGCGGAATTTGGCGCGCATAGCCCGGATCAGGGGACATGCCCAGCTCATTGCCAACGGGCAAGGCATCATGCTGAAAAATGGGGAGACTGGTGAATCGTGGAATTGGATCCCAAACGAGATACGACCTGTCGAAGACTTGGTGAGTCTGGCCGAATTGGTTTCGGCGAACAGGATTGATCCGACCCAAAGCGACGTGTCTTTGACCAATGAAGAGCTTGGGGAAGTCTGGCAACGACTGAAGAAGAAAAACTGGCCCGACTTCTCGACCTCACTGGAAGAGCAGCTCGCCTGGCACTATCGAGAAGCAGAAGCCAGCGAGGAGGCCGCCGGGCGCTACCGCGAAGATGCCAGCCAGAATGCCGCTTCGGATTATCATGAAGCGGAGGTCAGACAATGGCACGGCGCGATTTTTCATCTCAGTGCACTGACTGAAGCAGCACCAAATGACCAAATGTTTCACGAACGCCTCAGGCAGGCTCAGGAGAAGTTAGCCGCGATCCCCAAACCCGACGACGGACAACCTTGACTCCGACGATTTGAGTTAGCTGCCGCTGCTCCAGGCGGAAGGACCCGTTGCCAATTTCATCGCGTGCCGCCCGGACGCGTGCTTCATATTCCCGCATCGCATCGGCGTATCGCCAGCCGACTCGCGTTCGGAGAACGGGAGAACGGTTGGCCGTAACTGGCCATGCCGAGACCGATCGACGGCAGTTTTCGGTCGAGATTTTTCCCGAGCGTGAGAGTCGGCTGGTGCGTGGCCTCGAGCGCGCCGGCCACGTCCCCCACGAACGAGCACGTCACGGACTGTTCAAACTTTTGACCGCGCTTGGCGTCGAAGGGAAACGGTCGCGCCAACGGGGTGCAATAGGTTTTGAAGGAGGCGTCCGTCCAGTTGCGGTGTGGGTTATGCGCTAACAATTTTTGCGTGACATCGCACACCTCAAGTCTATAGTCCAGCGTCTTCCGACGACCCTATCGTCTAGCGGTTAGGACACCGCCCTTTCACGGCGGCGGCACGGGTTCGATTCCCGTTAGGGTCGCCAGCTTAAATCCGTTATCCACAAAAGGTTGCAACATTCTCAAAACCAACTCAGCAAAAGCGTGACAACTCGCTACGCTTCGCAACCATGAAGCAAGAGAACTGGCCGGTTAAAGTCTCCGCAGGCAGTGGTTCAGACTATTAAGACTTACTGCGCGGTTGGAGCATCTTTCACCGGGCCTAGTTCCAGCGTTTTCGTAGCTGTTGGCGTAGCGTCCGGGCTTACCGCGGCGATTTATTGGAGTTTTTTTTGCAAGTGTGAGTCCGAGTTGAGACTACTCATGGTGATTCGGAGGTTGAAAAGTTTGTGACTTGCCATTGCTCTAACAAAATCACTGGAACGAACGCGGGCGGGTTAAGTCAGTTGCCGATGCGGACCCGCTGGGCCGTCCACGTCGCTCAGTTCTGTCGTTGGGCGTCAACAAATCGGCGTGCATGAAAAAGTCCAACCGTGTCAGGGCTGTTCTCGCATCCATCCTTCTTTTGGCAGCCGTCCTCTGGCTGCTGCGAACCCCGCGTGCTGTTGGGACTTCTGCCACTCTCACTTTGGTGACGAACTCCCTAATCCAGTTTTCCAGCGGAAGAGTTTTCCGCATCAAAAATGACGACGAGCGGGCAATATTACTAACCGACGTCATTGTTGAAACGAATTCTCCGACCGGTTGGCAGGCGTTTAGTCACACGACACCGACGCACCCGCAACGGCTTGCGACAGGAGAGACAAAAGATATGGTGGTAGCATCTCCAGGCGGTGACGCATCGTGGAGGTTGCGGCTGAGGTATGGTAAAGACGTAAAAGGTCCAATGGTATTGCTAGGAAAGGTAGATTATGCGATTTCTCACCACGCTTGGCCCAACACTGGCTTTGGTATCATGGCCGGGAGCAATTCATGTATAAGCGAAGCGATGTCAAAATGACAAGATGACGCCCATCCATGCACTGGCCCCGCCATCGCGCTGCGGTGAGATGACCGAAAAAGCAAAGGCCGGTGTGTAACGCACCGGATAGGCCCACGTTGGTCGGGTCTTGAATGGCAAGAAAGTCTGTGGAACTAATCAAACGAGAAAAGCAAATGCTGATCGACGACCGTCGGTCAGCACGTCTCGAAGCTGACGCTCAGGGAGCGCAGTTAAATGCCCACATTCCGGTATTGCCATCTCGTCCGATGGAATTACGATACGTCCTCAAGATGAATCGGTCCTCATTGGGCAGCGGTCAGCCCTATCTGGGCTGACCTTACAAAGGCTTGAGCCGTGTGAAAGGAAACTTTCACGCACGATTTGAGGGGGCATGAGCGGGCGACTGCTCACGCCTTTCTGGTGCGTAATAGTCCGGGAGTAGGCATGCTATCCGAGAAGCAAACCAAAACCAATATCGGCGTGGCAAGCGGATTCGTTCTGTTCGTGATTGGATTCGTCTTATCCCGCAACGACGATCCGGTTGGTTCCGTCGGATTCCTGCTGATTTTGCTCAGTGTCGGGCCTTTCACTTGGGGCTGTATGAATTACGCGGAGGGAAAGGGACATTCGAAGTGGGTGGGATTGGTTGGCATTGCGGGGATCATAGGGCTTATTGTCCTAATTCTTTTACCGGACCAGCACAAGAATGAGTGATGGACCTGATGCGGAACACGCGCTGCCGGTCTGCGGTGAAGACTCGTCAGGCGTGGGCGATGCTCGGCAAGCAGGCGACAGACTCGATCTCGTAACTCGAGCGCGAAGCGCGAGTTTGTTAGCGAGCCGCGTAGCGCTGAAGTTTCCTTACGCCGACATCGCGCGCTGAAAACATTCGCCAACCCGGACGGTTGGATTCCACTGCGACGAGCGAACTTGCCGAGACGTTACATCCGCGCGCGATGTCGCGAAAGGGGGCGCCGACCGCGACGTCCGAAAACCTGTGATGGCGCCCCGGTGCCCGGCATGTGCGCGTTAGCGCACGCCGGGCATGAGCGTCGGCGTAACGCGCGCGAGCGATGAGCGTTGAACTTGGAGGGCGTTCTCCATTGCGCGAATTCAAGTTTCTGAGTGCTGAGGAACGAAGCACGAACTGACTTTACCCCACGAGCGCAAGCGAACCAGCGTAGTCTGATCTCACACAGGGGGCGTTGGCTTTGACGAACGGGTTCGATCCAACGGAGCTCTCGTTTCGAGCGGCAGCGAACCAGCGTTTGACTGATCTCGCACGAGCGGCGTTCGTTTTTCGGAAAAGGTTCGATGCACTGAATCTGACTTTACGAGCGGTAGCGAACCAGCCGTTGTCTGATCTCGCAGCGCCCAGCAAATCCTTTCCGCACGCCGGAGAATTTGTAGTTGCCCACTTTCCTTCGGAGAGTGCATGCAAGGAGGCTTTTGCCCGTCGCTCGGCCAGTTCGATGGCCCATTGAATTTGCTCGGTGATCGCCTGGAGATGAACGGCGATTTCTGTCGCGCCGGTTCTCGCCGCATTCATGAAACGCGTGCGCGCCTCGACAGCCACGCGCGTCAGCACCCGCGGCTACAATGGCTTCCCCGCATTGTGTGTTGCTGAGGTTTGCGCCGGTTAAGTGCGCTCCGCAGAGGTTCGCTTCAGTGAGCGAGGCCCGGCTGAGGTGCGCTCCGGCTAGGTTCGTCCAGCGAAGCATCGCCTGACTTAGGTCCGCCTCGCTGAGGTTGGCTGCGCTGAGTTCGGCCCCGGTGAGGTTCGCCCCTCGGAGGTTCGTTTCGTGGAGATCCGCCCCGCGGAGATCCGCCGTGCTGAGGTCGGCCCGCTGAGCTCCGCCTGGATGAGGTTCGCGTTGCTCAGCTCGGCGTGTGTGAGGTACGGGTTCTCAGCTCGCCACCGATTCCAAGCCTCAACGCCGCTTTTCAGAATTTTCAACTGCTCTGGCTTGAGCGTGAAATGCTGGTTCGTGCGCAGATCGTAAATCCACAGCTTCTGCGTCCACGGCTTTTCCTGCGCGGGTTTGCGGTCGAAGAACAGCACGTTCGCCTTCACGCCTTGCGCGTAGAAGATGCCGGTGGGCAGGCGCAGCAACGTATGCA
>JBDTOW010000487.1:0-4442 GCA_039933075.1 Verrucomicrobiota bacterium
TCGCGGTCGTTGATAGCTGGGTCCTGGCTCGGCTGACGCTCGAAAAAGTCCCACGGCCTTTTCCAGGACGTTCCGGGTGAAGTCGACCCCGCCGAGAATCGCGGTGCCGGCTTCGACCGCCACCTCGGAAAATTCCTTCAAGATTGCGTCCTGCATTTCTTGAGTGATCATCGCGAACTTCGACATTTCTGCCGACACGGCCTCCACTTCGTAGTCTTCCAGATGCTTGAGGATCTGCGCGGCGCTCTCCGGTCCCAGAATCACGAGCAATGCGCCCAGTTTCTGCACCTTGCTCAGCTTGGAGACATCGGTCGGCGGAGCTTCAGATTTGTCGATTGGGGTGGCCATGCTTGTATTTGCTATTTATTAGTCCCGCGGGTTAGCCACGAACGGATAGCCTGAGTCATGTTACCCGGATTTTCGCGAACCAATTGGTTGAGCACTTCAACCGTCACAATCCCTGGATCGGGCGATTTCCGCCAATCGGCCCGTCCGTGACCGCCGCCGTTGCCATTCCCATTCCCATTTCCATTTCCATTTCCATTTGCCGACAGTGGTCCCAGAGGAATTCCGATCGGGATATTCTCAGCCGGTGTCCGCTTGAACGCGCGCCAGAAGGCAATCAAGATTCCCAACGCCAATGCCGGATAGACCGCCTGTCCGACCAGGTTCCACCAGAATTGTCGTTTCTCCTGTTTCTCGAGCGTCTGAGTGACCTCGGTCGGGACCTGATCGTTGAACAGCATTTCTTCGAGCGTGATCTCGTCTTTGCGATCCGCATTGGGCTGAATCCCGAGCGCGCTCTGGACGATGCGTCGCAGCTTTTCCAATTCTTCGGGCGTTCGGGGGACGACTTTGCGATTGGCCCCGGTTCCTTCGTACCTGGCGGCGACAAATACAGCCGCGGAGAGCCGTTTTAAGCTTCCGGCCGCCTTGAGCAGATTGCTGGTGGTCTTGCTATTATCGAATTCCTCGATCTTGTCCTCAGTCTCCTGGCGCGTGGTGGTGGGCGGATTGGACGCCAGAGAATTGGTCTCCCCGCCTATATTAGTCGTAATTCCGGGTACGCCGCCAGCCGAACTGGTGGTCGATGTATTAACATCTTTTTTGAGTTTTTTGCTCCGGAGCACAGATTTGTCCGCGTCGAACTCCTCCTTGGTGGTCGTCTGGGATTCGTAATCGGTGTCGGCGGCTACCCGCACGACGGCCTGTCCGGCTCCAACGACCTTTTCCAGCATGCTCTCCGCTTTCTTGGAGAAATACTGTTCGAGATTGCGGCGAGCGCCGAGCTGGGTGCTGGACTGGCCAACGAGCGAATCATTGTCGGTCGGTTCAGCGAAGACATTCCCGTGATTGTCCGCAACGGTGATTTGATTGGGTTGCAGACCCTCGACCGCACTGGAGACAAGAAAGCGGATGGTCTTCACCGACTCCGCTTGCAATTGTGCATTGCCCTTTAACTGGACCAAAACCGCGGCTGTCGACTGTTTCTTGTTGTCGATGAGCAAGCGATTTTCCGGAACGTAGAGGGTAACTCGGGCCGATTCTACGTCGTCGAGATGGGCGATCGTGCGTTCCAGGTCGCCTTTGGTTGCGCGCAGAAAGTTTACGCGTTGCGCAAAGTCGGACAGGCCGAAGTTCGGTTTGTCAAAAATCTCGTAACCAACCACATCACCCCGACGGACTCGCGAAGCGAGCTGAATGCGCATGAGGTCGACTTTGTCAGCGGCCACGAATATCGAACCGCCCTGTTTAATCTTGTAGGGAACCTTGGCATCATCGAGCGCGGAGATCACCTTGCTCGAATCCGCTTCGTCGAGCCGGGAGTAAAGCAGCGCATAATCCACGCGGCTGGAGAAATAGACGAGGCTGCCGAGCCCGGCGAACACGGCGAACGCGGCTAAAACCACACTGATACGCTGATTCAGGCCGAGTTGCTTCCAAATCTGTAGAAGTTGACGGCCAAGTTGTGAAATGTTGAGGTTCATCAAAAAATTGGCATTCTATTAAATCTGCATTCGCATCAATTCCTGATAAGACTCCAGCAATTTGTTGCGCACCTCGACCATAAGCTGAAAGGAAACACTGGCTTCCTGCATCGCAATCATGGCTTGATGCAGCGGCACACCCTGACCACTCAACACGCCGCCGATTGCGTCGCCGGCAGCGGTCTGCTTCGCTCCAACTTCGTTTACCATCTGGCCAAGGAGATCTCCGAATGACCCACCTGCGGGCTGGGAAGAAAAGGGTTGCTGCAGAGCGCCGGGGCCAAGTTTTTGTAGCTCGTTGAAAGGAACCGCGCCAGCAACTGTCGAGTCCGACATGGCTTTCACGACGGCGGCTGGCCGGGCTTCCGGCATGACGAATTGGCGGATTGCGGAAATCGGGTTCATTAATGACAAATTGGGGAACGCAAGCTTACTTGCCGATAGTCAAGGTCTGCATGGCCATGGCGCGCGCGTTTTTCACGACGGCCAGGTTCGCTTCGAACGAACGCGAGGCAGTAATGTAGTCTGCCATTTCCTCATGGATGTTTACGTCCGGCACAGCCTGCATGGCGCCTGGATTACTCGGATCAGGAATTAGTCTTGGCGGCCGATTGTCACTCTCGATGCGCGAAACCTGAACCGCTTGCGGCGAGCCGAAGGAGCCGGCGCCGCCTTGTTGCTGGCGCAACGCAGTTTCAAAGACGACGTGCTGGCGTTGATATGGTTTGCCATCCAGTCCACGGGTCGTGTTGGCGTTGGCGATATTCTGCGAAATTACTTCCATGCGTATCCGCTCCGCAGTCAGCGCAGCAGCGCTACTCGAAATCCCTGTTAGCAATGTTATCATAATTTCATGAACTAGCCGGATCGTCCGGTTATCGCCATGCGGAGGCGCGAGAGGGAAGCGGAGACAAGTTGTGTTTCCAGGGAGTGCTCCACAAAATTCTGATTGAGATGCAACATTTCGTCCTCCAATTGCACCGTGTTCCCGTCGCGTTTTGGCGAAAAGGCAGCGCTATCCACGATTAGGTGGGGCCGCAGGTTTTCAATCTGAGTGGGATTCTTCGAGGCGATCGCCTGTCGGAGATCACTGCTGAAGGAGGGGGCAACATCCAGCCGCTTGTAATTCGGAGTTTCCAGATTGGCGATATTGCTCGTGATCGCCTCCTGTCGAAGCACGGTCGCATCGAGCATTTTCTTCGTGGCCAGATAGTTTGGCTGGTTGAACAGAGCGTTAATCATGGGCTAAAACAGTTCGACCAGTGTTTTAGCAGCCGTTATGCCAGCGGAACAAAACCTCGAATATCAACGAATCCGTAACACGTGGGAAGTCTGGCTAGGAAAATGTTGCCCCGCACAGGCAAGGATTTTCCGAACAAACACTTACGGCTGAGCCGTCTTGGAGGACGAGCGTACCCTCCGTTTCACCGCCACCATCCGGGGCTCCGCGGCCGCCGCATGATCCAAAGACAAACGAAATAGCGATCCCTGTCGGCGCGTTTCGCGTGTCGAGAGTCCAATTCCCACCGACAGGGGTCATGTAAGGACGGGCGATTCTGGCTTACTTCTCTCGAACCAACCCTCGCCAACTCAAATTCCCCGCCCGAGTTCCACACTTGCGCTTCGATCTCCGAAGGAATTTCTGCTGGACAAATCAGGCTTAATTCCGCACTGCTTGAGGACGAGTTACCTTTGTGCCCCGCGAAGAAACTTCGCAGTTGGTGGACTTCGGAAAATATCCGATCCGGGGCACCAGGTTGAGTCGAAAGCTTGGGGATATTTTGTGCTGCGTCCGTAGCTCAATTGGATAGAGCTTCTGACTTCGGATCAGAAGGTTACAGGTTCAAGTCCTGTCGGACGCACCATTTACCATTAACGACTTACGTAACATCCCCGCGAACAAATAAAATTGTCTGTCCCCTTTCTGTCCCCTTTTTGAAGCTCTGAGGGAGGTTGTCACTCAGGCGACGGCATCACCAGTCTTGTCGCTTCGTGTGACACGCTCACTCGATGGCTTGCACTGTACCGCTACGCCCTGTATTGTGCTGTTCGTGCGTGATTCCCTCCATAGCGCTCGGCTTCAGTTCGCGGCCTTTCGCAAGCGGCCTTTCGAGGAATGGTACCCGCTTTTTAAGCGATGCTACCCGGTAAGTGATCGGCTGTTGGCAATGGCGTTAGGCTTGCAGATTGATTCCTTCCGTAGCCTGAAACACGGTCGCGCTCAAGCTCGTCGACCGGTGTTCACGCTTACCGCAATGCTTATCCTGATGCGCCTGGGCAAGCTGCGGACCATCCGCGACGTGCTGAACCTGCGGACCACCGTTGCGTTGGAAAACATCGAGAAGCTTACCGAGGCCGCCAACGCCGCTGGCATCCCCAAACTTCCGCCAGGCTACCGATGCCCAGGTCGCAAAGGGCACCCGACGACGATGATTTGAGCGGCTAAGGTTTAGT
>JBDTOW010000488.1:0-4437 GCA_039933075.1 Verrucomicrobiota bacterium
CCGGGCGCGACGTTTCTCCGGAACACTCGAGCTGCAAGTTTCTGATAACGGGGCGGGGATCGCTCGCGGCCAGGCGTTTGAAGAAGGTGTTGGCTTGTCCAACACACGCGCTCGCTTGCAGCAGCTCTATGGCAAAGCGCATCGGTTCGATTTCAGCAACGGAATGAACGGCGGCCTGGTGGTCAGCGTGACGATTCCCTTGCGGCTGGAAACAAATGGTGCGGCCAAGTAGCGCTTATGAAGAAAGAACATTTTTAGCACGGCTACAATTTTGATGGAGCCTTTCCCGAACATGGCTAGATTACCGTTGCGATGAAGATCCGCGCTTTGATTATCGACGACGAACCGCTCGCTCGCGATCGCCTTCGGAAATTGCTCGAAGACGAACCAGAGATCGAAGTCAGCGGCGAATGCTCCGATGGCCGCGAGGCGCTGGCGGCGATCCAGGAACATTCTCCGGACCTGATATTTCTCGATGTGCAGATGCCCGAGTTGGACGGCTTCAGCGTGCTGGCCGCGCTCAAGGGGGAAAAGTTACCCGTTGTGATTTTCGTGACCGCCCATGACAAGTTCGCCTTGAAAGCCTTCGAAGTACACGCGGTGGATTACCTGTTAAAACCCTTCGACCGTGAACGTTTTCGAACGGCGCTGGCGCGAGCGTTGAACCAGATCAAACGCGAGCAAACCGGCGCATTGACCGAACGGCTCTCGGCGTTGCTGGCTGATCTCAAGCCAGAGTCGACGCAACCGGATCGCATCGTCGTCAAAGCTGATGGGCGAATTACTTTCCTGAAGACCGATGATGTCGACTGGATCGAAGCCGCCGACAATTATGTGAACCTGCGTGTCGGAACGGAGTCGCATCTGGTGCGCGAAACGATGGCGTCATTCGAAAGTCGCCTCCCATCCAAAAAATTCATGCGGATCAGCCGCTCCACCATTGTGAACATTGAACGCATCAAAGAGTTGCAACCGATGTTTCACGGTGAGTATGCCGTGATCCTGCGCAATGGAACGCGGCTAACCTTGAGCCGAAGCTATCGCGACAAATTGCAACAGTTATTGGGGAATTCGCCGCGAGATCCGGCCTGAAATCCTCCGGAACGCCCGTTAAAAACTACGAGCATCACCGTTCACGCAGAAACAGGCCAGCCGTCAGGCGCGGCGTTAGTGTCCTAACGCGACACTGCTCTTTTGGACCGCGGGAACACGTTCCCGCTTTGGCTGCACGGTGGAAAAGGCGAGAAGGTCAGTCTGATTCGAGAGTTTCCATTGTTGGCGAGGTGTGCAGGAAAAGCGGCGTCGTGCCGTCGTGCCGCCGCAGTCCAAGACAACGTCGTCTCACCCCGGAATTGTGCCGCTCCGCCACTAAGATCAGGCAACTCGTCCCTTCGGCATTACAGATTCTGGATAATTTGATCACGACAGCGTAGCATTCGTCAGCACTACTTAATCGATCGAGGTTGAATTTTTATGAGCGCGGGCGCCGTTCCAGAGAACAAAAGAAAATACGTGCGAGCAGTCGGGCCGCGGCTGCGGTTATTACTAACAGTCGTCTTCGGACTGGTCGCGTTACTGGGAGCCAATTCGGCCTATCTTGCCAGCCTTACGTTTTGGGAATGGTTCAAAGGCGGAGGCGTCTCGTACCAGAACTATTTTTACCAGTACATGTTCCTGGCCCACCTTGTCCTGGGATTCCTCCTGGTGCTGCCGTTCGTGGTTTTCGGGATCTTCCACATCAAGAACGCTCACGATCGTCCGAATCGCCGCGCAGTGCGGGTGGGCTATGCCTTGTTTGTTGTCAGCCTAATATTACTCGTTTCCGGTATCGCGCTGACGCGCCTCGATTTCTCAATCATCAAGAATGTATCCATCCGTTCGGTTTTGGATTCGTTGGTCATCAAAAACCCGCAGTCCCGGTCGATCGCTTACTGGGCCCATGTGCTCACGCCGGCTTTGGCGGTTTGGTTATATCTGCTGCACCGGTTGGCCGGGCCGCGGATCAAATGGCGAGTCGGACTCCGTTGGGCCGGGGCGGTAGCCGTGCTGGTGATCGCGATGGTCCTTCTTCATGCCCAGGATCCGCGCAAATGGAACGTTGCCGGGCCGAAAGAAGGTGAGAAATATTACTATCCATCGCTCGCGCGAACCGCGTCGGGAAATTTCATTCCCGCCAATACTTTGATGATGGACGATTACTGCCTGAAATGTCACAAGGACAATTATCAGGGCTGGTTTCACAGCGCCCACCATTTCGGATCGTTCAACAACAAAGCTTACCTTTTCAGCGTGCGCGAGACCCGCAAGGTGGCACTGGAACGCGACGGCAATGTAAAAGCTTCACGCTGGTGCGCGGGCTGTCACGATGTCGTGCCGTTCTTCAGCGGAGCTTTCGATGATCCGAATTACGATCTCGAGAAACATCCAACGTCGCAGGCCGGCATCACCTGCACCGCGTGCCATGCCATCACCCACATCAACAGCACGCGCGGCAATGCGGACTATACCATCGATGAACCGATCCATTATCCGTTCGCGTTCAGCACGAATCAAATTCTCCAAGCCATCAATAATCAATTGGTCAAAGCCAAACCCGAGTTTCACAAACGCACCTTCCTCAAGCCGTTGCACAAATCCGCGGAATTTTGTTCCACTTGCCACAAGGTCAGCCTTCCGCGCGAGCTGAACCAGTACAAGGAATTTCTGCGCGGACAAAACCACTACGATACGTTCCTGCTGAGCGGCGTCTCCGGACACAACGCCAAGAGTTTTTATTATCCGGAAAAGGCCAAACAGAACTGCGCCTCGTGTCACATGCCCCTGGTACCTTCCGACGATTTTGGCGCAAAGATTTTTGACAGCACGAATCGCGTCTTGAGCGTTCACAATCACCTCTTCCCGGGAGCCAACACCGGCCTCGCTCACCTCCGGAACCAACCCGATATCGTGAAAGCCCATCAGGAGTTTCTCAAGGAGACTGTCCGCATCGACCTCTTCGGAATCAAGGAAGGCGGCGCTGTCGACAGCCGGCTAAGCGCCCCGCTGAGGCCGCAGCTCCCAACTTTGAAGCGCGGCCAAAAGTATCTTCTGGAAGCAGTGCTTCGCACGATCAAACTCGGTCATCCGTTCACCCAAGGAACGGTCGATTCCAATGAGGTCTGGGTTGATGCGAAGTTGACCGGCGGCGATAAAGTCCTGGGGCGGAGCGGCGGCCTGGGCGAATACAACCAGGTCGATCCCTGGTCTTACTTCGTGAACGTCTTCATGCTCGATCGCAACGGCAACCGCATCGATCGCCGAAATCCGCAGGATATTTTCACGCCGCTTTACGATCACCAGATTCCGCCGGGTGCCGCTCGCGTTGTTCATTTCGGATTCTCCGTGCCTGACGATCAGCGGACCCCGCTAACCGTCGAAGTCAAATTGCAGTATCGAAAGTTCGACACGAAATACATGCAGTATGTGTTCGGAAAAGAGTTCACCAACGATCTGCCGATCACCACGATTTCGTCGGACCGAATTATCTTCCCCGTCGAAGGCGTCACCCAGCAGCCCACGAACGAGCCTTCAAAGATTGTTCCCTGGCAGCGGTGGAATGACTATGGAATCGGCCTGCTTCTCGAAGGCGACAAAGGCAGTGAGAAAGGGGAGTTGATCCAGGCGGCACAAGCCTTTGAACAGGTAGAAAAACTCGGGCGCGCGGATGGTCCGTTGAATCTGGCCCGCGTCTATTTCAAGGAGGGCCGGCTGGACGACGCGGTGGAAGCGCTCCAGCGCGCGCTCAAGTTCGATGCCCCCGCGCCACCGTGGACAGTTGCCTGGTTCAATGGACTCGTGAACAAACAAAACGGCTTTTTGGACAAAGCGATTACTGAGTTCCGCAGCATTCTCGAAGACCGCTACCCGGAGCTCGACCAGCGGGGCTTCGACTTCAGCAAGGATTACGAAGTCATTAATGAATTCGGGCAAACCTTGTTCGAACGCGCGAAACTCGAACGCGGGGAAGCCAATCGCGGCAGGCAACGCGCCTTTCTCGAACAAGCGGCCAGGCAATTCGAGAAAACGCTCGAGCTCGACTCGGAGAATTTGACCGCGCATTACAATTTGGCGTTGATCCACACGCAACTCGGCAATAAGAAGCTGGCGACCGAACATCGCCAGCTTCACGAACGCTATCGACCGGACGACAACGCCCGAGATCGCGCAGTCTCGATCGCGCGTCGGAGCAATGCCGCGGCGGACCACGCGGCCCAAGCCATCGTGATTTATTCCCTGCAACGCGACCGTGCACCCGGGATGGCGGAGACATCATCCGTGAAAAACGTCACGGCTCCAAAATGAAAGTGTCAATCGCTGTAATCTGGGGTAGGGCGAGACTCCGTCGAGCCCTGACTTCTTCCTCGAGCGCGGCACTCGCAGAAATAAAATGGGCTCGAC
>JBDTOW010000489.1:0-4430 GCA_039933075.1 Verrucomicrobiota bacterium
GCCGCCAAAGGCGAATTCCTCATCAAAGCCGATCCGATTTTTCTCAGCGAGAGCCTGTATCAAGTGAAGCCGTCGCCGGACCCGGACGCGAAACCTGGGAAGGCTTTCAACCTCGGTTCGCTGAGCAAGGACAAAACCAAACTCATCAGCATCAAAAATTATCCGGCGAACACCGATGTGATCGTGGAGTACGTCTACGAAAATCCCGCGCCGATCGTGAGCGGCGGCGAGGAAGTGACCGACTCCCGCAACGTCAGCATCCAAATGCAGCACACGCTCATCGAGATGCCGGTGAATGATTACCATCCGCGTTTTGACGACCCGCGCGTCGGTTATTTCACCGATCAAGTCACTGACTTGACTTCACCGAGCCCCACCCCCTATCGCGATTTGATCCATCGCTGGCACCTGGTGAAGAAAGACAAGAACGCCCAACTTTCGGAACCGGTCGAGCCGATCGTCTGGTGGATCGAAAACACCACGCCGGTTGAGTTGCGCGACACCATCCGCGATGCCGCCCTGGCATGGAATGAAGCCTTCGAGGTCGCGGGGATCAAGAACGCCATGGTCGTGAAGGTGCAGCCGGACGACGCTGACTGGGACGCCGGGGACATCCGCTACAATGTGGTGCGGTGGACCTCTTCGCCTAGTCCTCCCTTTGGCGGTTACGGGCCCAGTTTCGTCAATCCGCGCACGGGACAAATCATCGGCGCGGACATTATGCTGGAATACATTTACGTCGCCAACCGGTTGCACACAGAAAAAATCTTCGCGACCGCTGGTTTGGATTTGGAGGATGCTGAAACGATTGAAAAGAACTTCGACCCGCGACGCTGTTCGCTTGGTCATTACCTGCATTTGAGCACTTTGTTTGGCGCTGAGACAATGAAGGTCGTTGGCGCGCCGCCAACTAAAGTGACGGAATTGATCAAAGAGTCGCTCTACTTCCTCATCCTGCACGAACTGGGCCACACCCTGGGCCTCAATCACAACATGAAAGCCAGCCAGCTTCATTCGCCGGAGCAGATCAACAACCGGGAACTGACCGGGCGCATTGGCCTGACCGGCTCGGTGATGGATTATCCCGCGATCAACCTTGCGCCGCCGGGCCAATCACAAGGCCAATACTTTACCAGGAAACCCGGTCCTTACGACAAGTGGGCAATCGAATTCGGGTACTCGGAGGCGGTGAGCGATCCCGCCGCCGAGCACGACCGTCTGATGAAAATCCTGGCGCGTTCCACGGAGCCCGCTCTTGCTTTCGGCAATGACGCCGATGACATGCGCGCTCCCGGCCACGCGATCGATCCGCGGGTGATGATCAACGACATGAGCAGTGACGCCATCACGTATTCCGAGGGCCGCTTGAAGCTCGCCAACGAAGTGATGGGCAAGATTAAGGACCGCGTGCTCGCTCCCGGCCAATCGTATCACGAGTTGCGGAACTCCTATTTTATTCTTACCTACGAAATGGTCAACGCCGCTGCCACCATATCGCGGTACGTCGGTGGCGTGTACGTTGATCGCGCCGTGGCTGGTCAGCCAAACGCCGGCACGCCGTTCACGCCGGTCAGCTACGCTGACCAGAAGCGCGCTGTGCTAGCGCTTCGCAACCAGTTGTTCTCACCGAAAGCGTTTGAGGCGCCAAATCACCTCTACGATTTTCTCCAAATGCAGCGTCGCGGATTCAACTTTTTCAACGAACCGGAGGAACCGAAGATCCATGCCAGAGCGTTGGCCAGCCAAAGCTACATCCTGAATCACCTGCTGCATCCGCGCGTGCTCACTCGCATCACCGACTCGCGGCTCTACGGCAACACGTATGCGCTCCCGGAATACATGGACGACCTGACCAACGCCATTTTCGAGGAAGATGCCGGAGGCGACGTGAACACCTTCCGGCAGAATTTGCAGTTGGAATTCGTCAATCGTCTGACGGGAATGATCGGCGAGGCCGGGAAAGGAAAATTCGATTATCCAACCCAATCAATCGCGCTGGCCAAACTGAAGGCGATCCAGAAATTGCTCTCCGCCAAAAATGCTGGCAACGCCGAAACACAAGCCCATACGGCGCACATCCTGTTTGTCATCGATCGGGCGCTCAGACCAAAGTCGGGGTAGCGGAAGTGAACCTTACAGCGGAGGACAAAGGATTTGTGCCAGGACTTATTGTTCGGTCGATTTTGGTTGAACTTTCAGTGGAGTGATTTCAATGGCGGCGGGTTGGAGCACCGCCCGGTAATAGACGCCGCGAGGTTCGATTACTGGAGGTTGGTAGGTTCTATCATTGGGTTTGCCACACCAAGGATCCAACAAATTGACTCGGCCAGGTGGTTTGGATCGATCGATGAACAGACCGAGGCCCATGGCATCAACGGGCAAGGTATGCAAGTAGGTCCAACTCGTGAGGTCAGTGGAAACCTGCAACGCGTAATTATCGCCGGGGCGGCCTCGCACCGTAACCAGAAAACCGCCGGTGAGTACATCCTGCCCGGTTAAGAAGGAGTCTGCGGCGCTCTGAGCCAGGCCGTCGATCGCCTGGTCGGAAATCGGGTGCAGAGCTTGCAGGGAACCGCCGGTCGCCTGGTTCCAGTTGAGCGTCACATTTCCTTTTGCGGCATTGTATCCATCAACTGCGATTCGGTAAGTCGTTCCAAGAGTTGAATTGAAGGTAACCCGGCTGACCACCACGCCGCCTCCAATGTCGTCGTTGCTGGCGACAATGGTCAGGGCGCTCACGCTGGTTCCGGTGTAAACGGCCAGCAGCGTGTCGAAGTTACTACCGATGGTGTCAATCGTACTTGAAACGGCGGTATTGGGTGTCCATTTAAACCAGATCGAATGAGTGCCCGGGGCCGCATGATTGGGTTCACCCGGCTCTTTGGTGGCCAGCAGATTGTCGCCAGTGAGGCTGCCCGAGAGGCCGGAAAGAATTTGGGCACTGACAAAATTATCGTTGGCAGGTGGGGACGCTTGAGTCCAATTTAAGGTAACGTTGCCCACCACACCGTTGTTGCCATCAACGACAATCATGTAAGTGGTGGCGGCGACGGGGTTAAATATTACCCGGCTCTGTGCGCTTTGGGTGCTAAGATCATCGTTGCTGGCAATTAGGTTCAGGGCGCCCACACCGGTGCCGGTGTAAACCGCCAACAGGGTGTTGATGCTGCTGCCGACAGTGTCAATGTTGACGGATTGGCTGCTGGGCGCAGTCCAACTGTACCAAATGGAATGGCCGCCAGGGTTACCGGCGTGGTTGGGTTCGCCGGATTCCTTGGTTCCGTATGTATTCACGGTGGTGACGACCCCTGAACTGCCGCTGATGATTTGGGCCCTGGAAAAGTTATCGTTCGGAGGCGGGGCTTGGCCGATGACTATGGGGACCAGGACAGTGTTATTGCTGTAATCGGACTCCTGGATTCGTTGCAGCGGATTCACGGTCATCTGCAGAGTGTAGTTTCCATCGGGCAATCCGGTAACGTCCACCCATTGGCCGGCGGTCAGGTAGGTGTAAACGTCGCCCCAGCCCTTTTGGATCCCTTGGAGGCCGCAGTGGTATTTATGGGTTGCGTTGGCGGTGGCATCCCAGCGTAACGAATCAGTCAGGCAAAAGCCTACTTTCAATCCCACCGCGACAGACTGCCCGTTATTGTCGAGCAATTGATAGAGCATGTAGTTGTTGAAATGGTAGTGCGCATGGCAGGGAGCCCAGATGAAGTCCGGGCTGTTGACGGGGTTACCTTCATACCAGTCGATGGATCCCATATTGCGTGTCTCCGTGGTAAATACCAGCAGTCTGCGGGTGCCCGCTTGCACCAGTCCTTCAACTACGGCGCAATCGGTGCTAATAAAGGTCAAATTGGTGATTTGGTAATTGGCGGCCGCGCTGGCCCGAATAACAAGATCGGGCAAATAGCCCAAGCCAGATTGGTTCCAGCTTAGTACGAAGTTGCCGCTGGCGCCGCCAAAACCATCCACTGCGATGTAATACGTCGTGCCGGCCACGGGGCTGATGCTCACCCGGCTTTGTTTGGTGATGGTATCCAGATCGTTGTTGCTGGCGACGGGCGTTAACGCCGCCACGCTGTTCCCGGAATAGACGGCCAGGAGGGTATCGAAGGAACTGCCAAAGGTGTCAAACACGGTCGAGTTACTCGTTGGCGCGGTCCATTGGTACCAGACGGAGGCGCCGCCGGGATTCGCCGCATGGTTGGGTTCGCCGGGTTCCTTGGTTGCGTTGGCGGTGCTGTTGTTGAAAGTGCCAATGCTGCCGGTAATGAGCTGAGGTGCGGCAAAGCCGTCGTTGGCGGGCGGTGGAGGCCCAGCGGTTTGGCTCCAATTGAGGGCGATCGTACCATTGGCGGCATTAAGACCGTCGACCGCAATATAATATGTCGTTCCGGCTACGGAGGTGAAGCTCAACCGGCTCC
>JBDTOW010000490.1:0-4417 GCA_039933075.1 Verrucomicrobiota bacterium
GCTCTGGCACACGATCTGAGGCGGGAACTTGAATCTCCAGCGTGAGGGCTTGGCAGTTGCGTTGTCACCTGAATCCATGAATGCGATGAGCGGCGACGTTCTGGAGATGCCCCAGGCACCCACTGCTTCGGCTCACACCGAAGAATTGCCCCGGTTGGTTTTCCTGGCCGTGGCGGGACTCGCCTGCCTGCCGATTGGGTTGCTCTGGGATATTTCGCATCACTCGACGATCGGACGCGATACCTTTTGGACGCCCGCTCATCTCCTTATTCAGTTTGGGGGAATTGTGCCTGCGCTGTTGTTTGCCTCGCTTGCTCTGAAGATCACGTTCCGCGGTACTCAGGAAGAACGCTGCGCCTCGGTCTCTTTTTGGGGACTGCGAGCGCCCCTCGGGGCGTGGGTGACTATCTGGGGCGCGATAGCAATGATGACTTCTGCGCCCTTCGACGATTGGTGGCACAATCGCTACGGGTTGGATGTGAAAATCGTCAGCCCTCCTCACGCGGTGCTCGGGCTGGGAATGTTCGCCGTCGGAATGGGAGTTTTGCTGTTCGTGTTTTCTTCACAAAACCGCGCGAACAACGAGCGCCGGACTCGCAACGGGTTGATCTGTGCGCTTGCGGTCGGCGTAATGCTGGCACTGTGCGCGGATTTTGCCACGGAGTTCACATGGCCAAACCTCCAGCATGCGTCTTTCTTTTATAGTGTGATCTCGACCTCGTTTCCGTTGCTGCTCGTTCTGGCGGCGCGGGCAGCGAAGGTGCCGGGAGCCGCGACCATCGCGGCGGCCACTTACATGTCGATCTACATTCTCCTGATCCTGGTGCTTCCACTGTTTCCGGCGCACCCAAAACTGGCGCCCATTTATCATCACGTGGATCACATGGTGCCGCCGGCGTTCCCGCTGCTGCTCATCGTGCCCGCGGTGGCGATTGATGTAATCCAGTGGCTGTTCGCGCGCTCCTCCAAGACGGCAAAGCAGCAAGAAGCTCCCGTGAACCCATCGGTTCGTCGCCCACGATGGTGGCATGACTGGCTTCGCGCTTTCGTGTTCGCGGCAGTTTTTGTCGGGGTCGTCTTCGCCGTGCAATGGCCTTTCTCCGGCTTCTTGCTGAGCGACGCCGCCGATAACCGGTTCTTCGCGCGCAGTGGTCATTGGCCTTACTTCGCGCAGCCGGGTGATTGGATGAACCGTTTCTGGGATTTGACAGAGGATCCGATGACACCCAGGGGATTTGCACTCGCCTATTTTCGTGCGCTCATCTCAGCACGGGTTGGGCTCTGGCTCGGAAACTTTTTTCTGCGCTTGAAGCGATGAGAACCAGTCTCGCGGTTTTCGTCCTTGCGTGCTGCCTTGCCGCGGAAGCCCACATCGGCAGTCCGAACGTCTTCTTCGAGGGTGAAGCCAGCGAGTACCTCGTGCGGGTCGTGATTCGTCCGCCGCAAGTTGTGCCCGGGCTCGCCGAAATCACCGTACGCGTGCAAGGCGATCCCGTTCAACGCGTCGCTGTGTTGCCCGTGTTCTGGAAAACTGGGCGCGGAGGATCGCCACCGCCGGACGAAGCCAAACTGGTCCGTGGCGAAACCAACCTTTACTCGGCGGCGCTGTGGCTGATGAAGCCGGGCGCCTACAGCGTGGACGTAACGATCGAAGGGTCACGAGGCAAAGCCACTCTGATTGTCCCGGTGAACTCATTGGCGACCAATACACGTCCAATGTCTCGCGGTTTCGGCATCATGCTGTCGGTGCTCGGAATTGTTCTCTTCCTCGGGGGGCTCAAGATTGCGGGAGCGGCTTTTGGTGAAAGTCGTCTCGAGCCAGGAGCGCTTCCCACAAAGAAAGATAGGTGGCGTGGCCGCGCCGCCATGGCGATCGCTGCCGGTGTTCTTTCTTTGATGCTGTTTGGCGGCAAGAAATGGTGGGACTTCGAAGACAGCAACTATCGAAACAACTCCCTCCGCAAGCCGTTTCCCGTGTCGACCCAGGTGCGCGCCGAACGCGATCAACTCATTTTGACCCTCAAGGTGGACGCCTCGCAGCGCCGCGGCCAATGGACCCCGCTCATTCCTGACCACGGCAAAATGATGCATCTTTTTCTGATTCGCGCCGGTGAGCCGGGCGCCTTTGCTCATTTGCATCCAACGCAGCGAGGCGGAGCGGAATTTGAAGTTCCACTGCCCCCGCTTCCGGCTGGACAATATCGCCTATACGCCGATGTCACCCACGAAGACGGCTTCGCCGAGACGCTCACCGCCGCTGCTGAAATCCCGCCGGCCTCTCTGACGATGCAAAAACTCTGGCTGGGAAATTCAGCCGAGCCGATTTGCTCTGTCGAGGTCGCGCAGAGGTTGGCGACGAACTTGTTTTTAGCGCCCGATTTGGACGACTCGTGGCAGACGGACAGCGGTGCTAAGACGGCCCCACCGGAAGGCAAATATTTCCCGCAAGATTCGGCGCAGCGTGCGGTTAACGCCAGCGGCGGCTACCGGATGATTTGGGAGAATTCCGGGACCATTGTAGAAAATCAGGATAGGTCGCTCCGCTTTAGACTGCTCACGCCCGACAAAAAGCCCGCTCTGCTCGAACCGTATATGGGCATGCTCGGACACGCCGTGGTGCAGCGCCAGGACGGTGCTGTTTTCACGCACATTCATCCGGTGGGGACATTCTCGATGGCCGCCCAGGAATTCTTTCTCAAAGGCAAGCCTGCGGGACCTTCCATTTTCCCTGCGCAGCCAGGATTATTGTCTGTGAAGCAGCCAACTCCCGGACCAGAGCTTCACGACAGCCACACGAATCTCGTTGGCGCTGCCGGGGAAATCTCGTTCCCATACGCATTTCCAAAACCCGGCTCGTATCGCATCTGGGTCCAGGCAAAATCCCAGAGCAGGATTCTTACGGGAGTGTTCAGTGCGACCGTAGCGGCGGCGAAGTGAATTGGATCTCCCTTTTCGTAAACAATTAGAGGTAAGGCGAAAATAAGCGGGCCGTTGCATCGCGCAACTGTGCGGCCAGCGAACGTCCGTTGGCTTCGGCCAATGTGACTTCGCGAGCATGACGAAGTTTCTGTTGAAGGACGGATTGAACTGCGTTCGCGAAATCGCGGCCGTATGCCTCTGCGTTCAGCTCGAAATTCAACCGGAAGCTGCGCGGGTCCCAGTTGGCCGAGCCGAACAAAACCCAATGGCCGTCCACGATCACCAGTTTCGAGTGATCGAACGGCGGCGGCGTGAGCCAGAGCCGACAGCCGCGTTCGAGCACCTGCCACCACATCGCGCGCGATGCCCACTGCACGAACGGCAAATTGTTTTTTTCCGGCAAAATAATGTCCACGCGTACGCCCCGTAGCGCGGCCAGGTTCAAAGCCGTGACTAGCGCGACGTCGGGTAAAAAGTAAGGCGTGAGAATTTGCGCGGAGGATTGCGCCTCGGCCAGCGCCGCAAGCAACGTCCATCGCAGTTTCTCAAAATCCGCGTCCGGTCCATCCGTAATTACCCGGGCCGTGACATCGCCGCGCTCGGACAATTCGGGAAACCAGACCGGGCCGGCCAGGAGCTCACCGGTAGTGAAAACCCAGTCGTTGGCGAAGGCTTCCTGCAATTGTGCGACCACCGGGCCTTCGACCCGGAAATGCAAATCCTGGACGGGCTTTTTCGGTTTGGCAGCGAGCACGTTGCCGTGACGGATATTCATGCCGCCGGTGAAAGCAACGTATCCGTCCACGATCAGCGACTTGCGGTGGTTGCGGAGATTGATGGTCGACACGCGCCACGGCGCAAGCAATGACGACGGCAGAAACCGCGCGAAGGGAACGCGAGCGCGTTTCAATTTGTGGGTGACCGGCGGCCACGAGTAACGGGCGCCGGCGGCGTCGATGAGCACCCGCACTTCGACGCCGCGTTTGACAGCGCGGCCAAGCGCCGCGACGAACTGTTCACCGGTGGCGTCGTTGTCAAAAATGTAAGTCGAAAGCGCGATGGACTTCCGCGCGGAGTCGATGTCGGCGAGCATCGCGGGGAAAGCCTCGTCGCCGTTCACGCAGGGACGGATCCGGTTTCCCGCCGTCAACGGCCGGGCAACAACGCGGCTGACGGCGCGCGCGAGCAAGTTCAGATGCTCGGCGCCTTTGTGTTCCAGCTCGCCGAGATCTTCGGGAATCGGACGGCTCAAACTCCGATGCACGCCAAGCGAAACGGCACGGCGGCGGATGCGATTGACACCGAGAGCCGCGTAAAGAATCGGTCCGAACACGGGCACCAGCCAGATTACACCGATCCAAAGCGCCGCGGCGCGGGAATCGCGTTTGTTGAGCAGAGCGTGCCCCGAAGCAAGCAAGACGGCCAGCAAATCAAAACCGGCTACCAGGTGCGGCCAGAACCGGGAAATGTTGTCGAGCCAGTTCATTCAAGATTGGCA
>JBDTOW010000491.1:0-4411 GCA_039933075.1 Verrucomicrobiota bacterium
CCGCAACGGCCACGGGCGCGGCCGCAGTCACGCCCCAAGCAGATTCCAGTTTCTTTACCAGTTCCGCGGTTTCAATTACTGTCAGTTTACTTAGTTGTTCGACGATTGTTTCCAATTCAGCCATATTTCCTTTCCGTCTCGTCGTCGTCCGCGGCCACGAACGAATTAAGCGAACAGCCCGCTCGCCGACGATTTACTTTGTTATTGTTGCGCTCATCCCGTTTGGCTTAAAAACGGGACGAAACTTTGAAAAATTGTCAGCCTTTGTCGGCTTTGGCTTGCAAGACTCTGGCCAATTGTGTCGCCGGCGTATTGAGCAGTTGCACGAGTTTCGTCGCCGGCGCTTGCAGCAGACCCAGCAGGTTTCCGCGGAGCACTTCCAGTGAAGGCAGGTCGGCCAGAGCCAGAATCTCGACTGCCTCCAACCGCTGGTTGTTCAAATAGCCAAACTTGATCTTCGGGCGATCGAATTCGGAAGCGAACGATTTGAGGGCTTTTGCGGCAACCGAGACATCGCGCTGACCGGTCAGGACCGCCAGTTGGCCGCTCAAAGCCACACCCAGGTCAGCCACGCCTGCTTCCTTTGCCGCGATGCGGAAGATCGAATTTTTTACGACGTGAAACTCGGCTCCCGCCGATTTAAGCCGTTTGCGCAGCTCATTGAAGTGTTTGACTTTGAGCCCTCGATAATCAGCCACGATGAAGAACGGGGAACTATTAAGCCGGGCTATGTATTCGCTGTTGATGGATTGTTTTTCCGCACGCATAATTGAATGTCAGGTTGCCCGTTACGAGATGGTGGCGAATTCACGCAAATCCACCGAAACGGGTGGACTCATCGTAGTTGACAAAGTGCAGTTCTGAATAAACACACCTTTGCAGCCAGCCGGTCGCGCTTTCGCAACTGTAACGATCACCGCGCGCGCATTATCCGTTATCTGTTCAACCGTAAAAGAGATTTTGCCCACCGGCACATGAACGTTGCCCGCCTTGTCGATTTTGAACTCGACTCGGCCGGCTTTGACTTCTTTCACAGCTTTGGCCGTATCCTCCGTGACGGTTCCGGTTTTCGGGTTGGGCATGAGCCCTCGAGGCCCGAGCACCTTGCCCAGCTTGCGAACTTCAGACATCGCATCGGGCGTCGCAATTGCGACGTCGAAATCGGACCAGCCTTCCTGGCACTTTTTGATCAGGTCATCAAAACCCACATACTCGGCCCCCGCCGACTTTGCCGCATCGGCGGCGGTGCCTGGTTTGGCGAAGACGAGCACCTTCACAGTTTTTCCGCTGCCGTGCGGCAACGGTACCGTCCCTCGCACCATTTGGTCGGATTGTTTTGCGTCGACCCCCAGGCGAAATGCCAGATCGACCGTTTCGTTGAATTTGGTTTTCGGAAATTTGGTTAATACGTCAACCGCAGAGCGGAGAGCATAGTTCTTCGTCCGATCCACCATTTCCAGGGCTTTTTTATAGCGTTTGCTTGGCATAGTGTGAGTTGCGGTACAAACGAGCTCGCTGCTCTCTCCCGCGTTTGGTTGATTTTATCCTTGAACTTCAAGGCCCATGCTGCGCGCGGTCCCAGCGATTATTCGAAAAGCGGCCTCTTCATCGGTCGCGTTCAAATCGTCCTTCTTTATCTTCACAATTTCCAAAACCTGCTTGCGGGTAACCTTGCCAACTTTCTCTTTGTTTGGCGTCTTGGAACCGGAAGCAATGCCAGCCGCTTTCTTCAAGAGCATCGAAGCAGGGGGCGATTTCGTAATAAAGTTAAAGGATTTGTCCTGGTAAACAGTAATCACCACCGGAACAATCATACCGGCCTGATCTTTTGTTTTGGCATTAAATTCCTTGCAAAATGCCATTATGTTCACGCCATGCTGACCCAGGGCGGGGCCCACAGGGGGAGCGGGATTCGCTTGTCCGGCCGGAATCTGTAGCTTGATTTGTCCGGTTATTTTCTTTGCCATAAAAGTTAAAACTGCTTAGGCCTTCTCGACCTGCCAATACTCCAGCTCCACAGGTGTATTCCGTCCAAAGATATTGACGGTGACTTTAAGCTTGCCGCGTTCTGGTTCGATTTCTTCGATGACACCCCCGAAGTTGAGGAACGGTCCGTCATTAATTTTGATAGTTTCCCCAACTTCAAAGTGCACCTTCGGCTTTTCGCGATCCTCCGAGTCAAACATCTGCGCTTTGATCGACTCAATCTCGTCGGCGGGCGTTGGCGTTGGCCGTTCACCGCCGACAAAACCGATAATCCCCTGAGTGTCTCGGATGAAGTACCATGGTTTCTCAATTACCCGCCGGTTGTCATCCAACAAGCCCATGAGGATGAAGACATAGCCTGGATAAAGCTTGCGAGTCGTGACGGTTTTCTTTCCGTTCCGGACTTCGGCCACTTTTTCCATCGGCACCAGCACCTCGCTGATCTGTTCCGTCATCTCCTCCGTTTTGAGACGCTTCTCGATGCTCTCCTTGACCTTCTGTTCCTGGCCGGAAAGCGTATGAATGACGAACCACTGATGCTGCATGGAATTCTGATTTTGAATTTAGCTAGATAATCAACCGCACGAATGCGACTACAACCATATCCACCACCGTAGTAAAGACGCCGAGCAGCACAATCGAAATCATAATCAGAATGGTTGACCCTTTTAATTCATCCCAGGTTGGCCAAGTGCACTTCTTTAATTCTTCTCGCGTCGCCTGCACGTAATTGCTCAGGCGCAGGAGATAGCCCATGTACCAGGCAGCGCCGAAAACCGCGGCGACCAGGACCAATCCAATTATAAGACCTAAATACTCTTTCATAATACGCTGGCGGAGGGGGAGGGATTCGAACCCCCGTTGGCGGTTAAGCCAAAACGGTTTTCAAGACCGTCGCGATAGACCACTCTGCCACCCCTCCACTCACTTCCCAGTTGGCAGGGCGGGAGGGACTCGAACCCCCAACCGACGGTTTTGGAGACCGCTACTCTACCAATTGAGCTACCGCCCTACTCGCCGCGGAATGGAGTTTTCAACCATCTGTTTGGACGAAAAAAGAGGCGGAGCAAAGGCCCCGCACTCCAAACAATTTACTCACCGGCTTAAGTGATCACTTCGCTGACACGACCGGCACCAATCGTGCGACCGCCCTCACGGATCGCAAAACGCAGGCCCTTTTCCATGGCCACTGGCGCGATTAGTTCAATATCGACGGAAACATTATCACCGGGCATCACCATTTCAACCCCCTGGGGCAATGTGACACTTCCAGTAACGTCACTGGTGCGGAAATAAAACTGCGGACGGTACTTATTAAAAAACGGAGTGTGTCGTCCGCCCTCCTCCTTGGAAAGCACGTACACCTCCGCCTTAAACTTCGTATGCGGCGTGATCGAGCCAGGCTTGGCCAAAACCATTCCACGCTCCACTTCTTCCTTCTTTGTGCCGCGGAGCAAAATGCCCACATTATCCCCAGCGCTGGCTTTGTCCAAAAGCTTGCGGAACATTTCAATGTCCGTCGCAACGGTCTTGCGGGTATCTTTCAACCCGACAATCTCCACATCCGCCATGCGTTGCAGTTCGCCGCGCTCGACACGACCAGTGACAACGGTACCGCGACCTTCAATGTTGAACACGTCTTCGATGCACATCAGGAATGGCTTATCGATTTCCCGGGTCGGCAGGGGTATAAAACTGTCAATAGCATCCAACAGATCCTGAATCGATTTTTCCCCTTCGGGTTTACCTTCCAGTGCCGCTTTCGAACTCCCACGGATCACCGGTGTCTTATCCCCCGGGAATTGGTATTTGCTCAGCAAATCTCGAATCTCCATTTCCACCAAATCGAGCAATTCCGGATCATCGACGAGATCAACCTTGTTAAGGTAAACGACGATGGCAGGAACTCCCACCTGCCGCGCCAGAAGGATGTGTTCACGCGTCTGCGGCATCGGACCATCTGCCGCGCTCACGACAACAATGGCGCCGTCCATTTGAGCCGCACCGGTGATCATGTTCTTGACGTAATCCGCGTGACCTGGGCAATCAACGTGAGCGTAATGCCGGGCGGCGCTTTCATATTCGACGTGCGAAACCGCTATGGTCAGGGTCTTTGTCTCGTCCCGCACGGTACCGCCCTTGGTAATTTCCGCGTACGAGATTTTCTTCGCCAACCCCTTGCGCGATTGCGTTGCGACAATTGCGGCTGTAAGAGTGGATTTGCCATGGTCCACGTGACCAATCGTTCCCACGTTGACATGCGGCTTAGTTCTTTGAAACGCTTCTTTTGCCATTGCTGTCTCCTGAGTTATTTGGTTTTCTTCTGCTGCTATTAAATCTTCTTCAATCTGGAGCCCATGATCAGGATCGAACTGATGACCTCGTCCTTACCAAGGACGTGCTCTACCAACTGAGCTACATGGGC
>JBDTOW010000492.1:0-4409 GCA_039933075.1 Verrucomicrobiota bacterium
ACTCGCCCATGACATGATGGAACAGCACGTAGGCCGTGCCCGGCATGGAAGGAGTCGCAAACGCGCCGATAATGGCGTCGGTCGAGATCGTTGTTTTAACTTCTTCGGACTCGAACCAGCGGTCGAGAATCGGGTTGGCCGCGCCAGTAAGGATTTCGATTGCTTTTTGGCCGTCGACGCCGAGTTCGCGGAAATTCCAGGCGGTCTTAGCAAGCTGAATCAGGTTGCCGGGGGCCAGTGACCACGGATTGGGCGGAGTCTCGACCAGCATGGGTTCGAGGAAACTGGCGACGCGTTCGAGCATGGCTTCGAATTTGGGCAAATTGTCGGCGTCTTTTTTTGAGAACTTGGAAACCTCGCGATGGGTCATTTCCTTGTCGGGTCCCATCATGAGGTAGTGACCATCCGGCAAGGGCGTGAAACTCGATGGGCTGCGTGGCAGCATGGCAAAGCCATGGCGTTTGAGTTCGAGATCACGGATGATTTCAGGCCGGAACAGGCTATTGACGTAGCTGGCTGTGGAGACTTTAAAGCCCGGCCAGAGTTCCTCGGTGACGACGCAGCCGCCGACGAGTTCGCGGCGTTCGAGGACGAGGACTTTTCGTCCGGCGCGCGCGAGGTAAGCGGCGGTCACGAGGCCGTTATGACCAGCACCGATGATGATGGCGTCGTATTTGAAATTCATGGGAAGGCGAGATCAAAGACGTGCGTCCACTGAAAATACAATTTCAGCACCTTGCGCTCGCTCAAGCGGGCCGCAGGTTGGACGATTTGCCGGATCCCAAGGCGCTGGTCGGCAAACGCCCCAGTCGGACGGCACGCTCCACAGCGATACGAGCATAATGATGATGTTCCGCCGCCCCGGCAAGCAGTCCCTCGGCGCCAATATCTGCGTCCAAATCCGGCCAGTAAACCGACGAGCCGTGGATTTCAAACCGAGCGCGCTCCTCCCGCGTGGCCAGAGCCAGCGTCGGGTAAAAGTCAATGGGCACGCTGATGAACCGTCCATCCTCCAAATGAAAGCCGAGGATTTCTTCATTGACCATCACTTCTCTCACGACGGATGGTATTTTCATGCATCTCGGGCCAACGCAAGCAACGCCACGCGCTTCTTGGCAGAAGGCAACTGCCCGATCAAAGAGATCACCTGTTCGTCAGTTAATTCCAGCACGCTCATGAATCAATTCGCGCGCAAATTTACTCGTTGGCGCCCATCACGACAAGCGTGGAGAAAACGAAGTGCTCTCGATTGCCGCGCGTGAATCAGGGACTAAAGAACCCGATAGACATCGGAACGATGCTAAATGCGATAGACGCGAACACGCTTCTGCTGGTGATAAATCCAGTAAAGGATTCGGTAGTCGCCCACCCGGATCTTGCAAAGGCCGCTCAATTCCTCCGGCATGTTGACCAGCCTGCGATGGACGATGCTGTCAGCGTTTTGCCCCAACCAGAGCATCTTTCGTTCAACACTCGCGCCAATCGTGGCGTCCAGCTCCGCCAATTGCGCGTCCGCCTTCGGTCCTACTTCGATCCGGTAGGACATGGCAAGTGGCGTGGCTTCCAAGGCTTAAACTTGCGGGCCAAGTCCTCCTTGCGTGCCTGCCGCAACTCGCGCATCAGGCGAGGATTCTTTGCCATCAACCAATCTTCCAGTTCATCCAACGTGTCCAATGATTCCAAGACCTTGGTCGGAATCTCGATTGTCTCGCCGGCTGTTTTCACGCTGGGCGAATGTGACGCAGAACTGCTGCAAAGGCAAGCGGCAGCAACGATAAACGCCACGACGCCAGCGAATCTCCCGCCTCTTTGTGCAGCCTGTCGTACCGCCACGGCAGGTGGCGTGCAGTCCTGTCGGGCCACCTTCGTGACGCGCTTGACATCTCGGACTTGACATACATAGCACGGCAATGTATGAGTAGGAAAAAGGCATTATGCTCGCAAAAGAACTGGTGGCTGCTTCGACCGAGCCGTTGATTCTGTCTCTCCTCGCAAAGGGTGAAAGCTACGGTTACGCGCTGATTCAAGAGGTCAAGCAGCTCTCCGGAGACAAAATTGAGTGGACCGACGGAATGCTCTACCCGGTGTTGCATCGAATGGAGGACAACGGCTGGATCAAAGCGCGTTGGGTGGAGATTGAGAACGGGCGCAAGCGCAAATACTACTCGATCAAGAAGGATGGCCAGAAAGCGCTGAAGGAAAAGCGTGAGCAATGGGAGGTGATTTCTTCGGTGCTCGGCGGCCTCTGGAAGGAAAAATATGTTTGACCTCGACCAGGCCATTGCGGAATGGCGGCGGAAGCTGCTGGCCGCCGGCCTCAGATCTCCCGTGCCTTTGGACGAATTGGAAAGCCATTTGCGTGATGACATCGAGGAACAGACTCGATCAGGAGTCAACACGCAGCAAGCGTTTGAAGCAGCCGTTCAGCGTGTCGGCCAGGCTGGCGCATTGAAGGCGGAATTCAAGAAGACTGGCGGGATGATATGGGCACTGGGAAAAAAACTTCAAGGGATGGTTATGAGGTTCGTTGGCCGGGGAGACGGTATTCCACTGCCACCTTTAACTGATTTCAACCCGGACGCGCGAGACAGACTCTGGAACTCGCCCGGGAAGAGGCGCCTCGCTTCCACCACGATTTTATCGGAACGGAACATGTGTTGCTGGGTTTGCTCAAATCGGAGCACGGCGTTGCTTCCAAAGTCCTGCGAAGATTGGGTGTCGAGCGCGATGCCATCAGGGTGGAAATCGAGAAAATAGTTGGCGTCGGGCCTGTTCACCAGGCGAGTGGCGCGATTCCTTACACACCCCGCGTCAGGAAAGCGCTCCAACTCGCCGCGAGCGAGGCCAAGGCGATGAACCACGCTCACGTCGGCACGGAACATATATTCCTGGGTCTGCTCATTGAAGGTAGTGGCGTGGCTGCGCTTGTTCTGAAAAACCTTGGCATTCATGTTAATCGGACTCGCGAAGAAATCTTAAAAGAATTGAACCAGAACCAGAGCAATGGCTGAACGACGCAGAACGGCGGATTCGTGAAGTGGAAGGAACAATATGTTCGACTTGGAACACTCAATCGCGGAATGGCGGCGGCAGATGGTGGCCGCCGGCATCAAGACTCCCGTGCCGCTCAATGAACTGGAAAATCATCTGCGCGAAGACATAGAGCAGCAGGTGCGATCGGGCTTAAGCGCGCAGCAGGCTTTCGAAGTTGCCGTCCAGCGGATTGGCCAAGCCAGGGCGCTCGAGACAGAGTTCAAGAAAGTCGGTGGAAAGACTGAGAGGAATCAAATGAAACGGGTTGCAATTCTCGCGGCGCTCTTTGGCATGCTGATGGGCATCTCCATGATTCTCCCTGCGCTCGGTAAACACTACAAACATCAGGGAGCATGGACAAGTGATGAGATGAGAGGGCTTCAACTCGGAATTGTCCTCGTCATTGTTGGCGCGGGCGCAGCCTTCTCTGGCATCAAGAGGCAACGACCAACACGAGGCCGGAACTTGATTAGCATCTTTTTAGTCGCAGTAGGCGGCTATTTTTTGTTTTGGGAAATCCTCGTCCTTTCTTCCTTCATAAGTCTGGGCCAGACGGGGCGGGTATTCGGGGCGGAGTTGCTATCGGTCGCAGCGGCGGCTGTGTTAACTGTTTTGTTCTTTGGTAGCTGCCTTTATTTCAACCGACATCTCCCCTCACAGGCAGCCCACGAAAGTTGATCGGAAAAAGACGGAGCCAATATGTTCGACTTGGAACACTCAATCGCGGAATGGCGGCGGCAGATGCGGGCCGCCGGCATCAAAGCGCCCACGCCACTGGACGAACTGGAAAGTCATCTGCGGGACGACGTCGAGCAGCAGATGCAGCCTGGAGTCACCGCGCAGCAAGCGTTTGAAGCGGCCGTTCACCGAATCGGTCAGGCCACCACGCTCAAAGCCGAGTTTGAGAAAACTGGCGAAATAAAACGAGGCTGGCAACTGATGTCGATCAAACTGATCATTGTGACCGGCGGGTCGGGTCTGGTTTGTATCATTGTCGGCTCTTTGCGTCATTGGGCCATATTGAAAGTCGCAGCCGCATTTGCTCGCGCAGTCCCGGGAACCTCTGATTTCTATGCCGCTGCCGATAGAAGTCTTGCACAATCGGTTTTGATGCTTTGCTTCGGAGTGGCCTTGTTGCTCGCCTCAGGCATCCTCTATTTCGTTAGTCGAAGACGAAAGCCGCCACTCTGTCTGGAATAGGAGCTACAGATCTTCTCGGATCCCGAAGCGGTCGGTTCCCTCTGGCAAGACCATCCGCCCTTCGCCAGCCCGTTCTGTCGGCTTGCGGAGAGGCTTCGGGTCGTCCATCGTTATTTCCATGAGCACGGTTGAGTTGATTGTCCAGAAGGCGAGCGCGCTGCCGGAGGCGCTTCAGA
>JBDTOW010000493.1:0-4407 GCA_039933075.1 Verrucomicrobiota bacterium
TTTTTCAAGTTTCAACTGCCGGCCACGCTGGGCAGCGATTCGGCGGGGGTCGTGGTGGAGGTGGGAAGTCGCGTGACTCGCTTCAAGCCGGGCGACGCCGTCTTCGCCAGCATCTTCGACCTGGGCACGGGTTCCCTCGCCGAGTTCGCAATCGTGCCCGAGAACGCCGCCGTGCTCAAACCGGCCAATCTGGACTTCGTGCAAGCGGCCTCCATCCCGATGGTCGCACTCACGTCGTGGCAAGCGCTCAAGGAGCGGGCAAACCTCAAGCCCGGTCAAAAAGTATTCATCCCCGCTGGCGCTGGAGGTATCGGCACGTTCGCGATCCAGCTCGCGAAACACCTCGGAGCGAAGTTTCCGTTCGATCAAGCGAAGGAGGCGCTGGCATATCTTGAAAAGGGCCGTGCCAAGGGGAAGATCGTTGTGCAGGTGAGGTGACCCGCAGCACCTCCGCAGCCTCCGAGAATCCCAACGGGATTCCGTCCCAAAGCCCAGGGTAGCGAGGCACGAGCTACCCTGGGTCGTCGTCCGCAAAACGTTCCCAACCGCAACGTGGTTGCGCCCATTTATTCCGTTCACCGTGTGTGATATTGGCCTCAGCCACACAGCCAAGCGAATTCTTTGCAGAGGTTTTGAACCGGACATGGCGATCAACGATTTTTACTGGGGCGAGCCGGGCTACGAGTTTCCCATGGGTAAATCAAAGTTGAATCATGCCTCGACCAACGCAGGCTTGCGGAGGGGCGGCTTGATGGTTGATTTTCCAGGCTTGGCCGTTGTGTGCGCCGTCGAAATATTTCTCGGCTGAAGCAGCTTCGCCACGAGGCCAGTCCAGCCGGTTTGATGGCTCGCGCCGACACCCCGGCCGTTGTCGCCGTGGAAGTATTCGTGGAACAGAACGTAATCGCGGAAGTGTGGGTCGGTCGCGAGCTTGGGGTGATACTTGAGCACGGGGCGTTGACCGTCGTCGCCTTTCAGGAAAAGGCGTGAGAGGCGGCGCGCGAGTTCATCGGCGACTTCGGCGATGGTTTTGAACTGGCCGGAGCCGGTGGGGCACTCGACTTTGAAATCGTCGCCGTAGTAATGGTGGAACTTTTGCAATGATTCGATGAGGAGATAGTTAACCGGCATCCAGATGGGGCCACGCCAATTCGAGTTGCCGCCGAACAGGCCCGAGTTGGACTCGGCGGGTTGGTAGCCAACGCTCATCGTGTTGCCGTTCGAGTGGAACTCGTACGGGTGGTCCAAATGATACCGCGAGATGGCGCGCACCCCGAAGTCCGAGAGGAACTCCGTCTCGTCGAGCATCCGGCGCAGCAGACATTTCATGCGATGGCCGCGCAGCAGCGACAGCAGGTGGCGCTGCTTCATGCCCGGTTCGTTCCAGCGCGAGACGAGATTGGCCAGGTCGGGGCGATAGTTGAGGAACCATTCGAGGCGTTCCTTGAACTGAGGCACTTCGTCGAGCAGCGATGATTCGAGCACCTCGGCGGCAAAGAGGGGGATGAGCCCGACCAGCGAACGGACCTTGAGCGGAACCATGCGGCCATCCGGCAGGTTGAGCACGTCGTAGTAGAACTGATCTTCCTCGTTCCACAGGCCAATACCTTCGTCGCCGATGTTGTTCATCGCTTCGACGATGTGGAGAAAGTGCTCGAAGAACTTGGTCGCGATGTCCTCGTATACTTTGTTGTGCCGGGCCAGTTCGAGCGCGATGCGCATGAGGTTGAGCGAGTACATCGCCATCCACGCAGTGCCGTCGGCCTGGTTGATAAAGCCTCCCGTCGGCAACGGCGCGCTGCGATCGAACACGCCGATATTGTCGAGACCGAGAAAGCCGCCCTGGAAAATGTTTCGCCCCTGCGCGTCCTTCCGGTTGACCCACCAGGTGAAATTCAGCATCAGCTTGTGGAATACGCGTTCGAGGAAGGCGAGATCGCCGGGATCGTGCGGGTTGGTTTCACGACGCTGCTTGCGGTCCATCTGGAAAACACGCCAGGTGGACCACGCGTGAACGGGCGGATTCACGTCGCCAAAGGCCCATTCGTAGGCAGGGAGTTGGCCGTTGGGGTGCATGTACCATTCGCGTGTCAGGAGCACGAGTTGGCTCTTGGCGAACTCTGCGTCCACAATCGCCAGCGGAATGCAGTGGAAGGCGAGATCCCAGGCGGCGTACCAGGGATACTCCCACTTGTCGGGCATCGAGATGATGTCGGCGTTGTTGAGGTGCGACCATTCGCGGTTGCGGCCGTGTTTGCGTTCGGAGGGAGGCGGCGGTTGGTTGGCGTCGCCACGAATCCATTCCGGCACGTCGTAGTAGAAGAATTGCTTGGACCAAATCATCCCGGCGAACGCCTGGCGCTGGACGTTCCGCGCGTCGGCGTCGGTGATGTCCTTCTGCAATTCGGCGTAGAACTCGTCGGCCTCGCGGCGGCGTTCGACGATGATGGCATGGAAGTCGGCGAAGGCACGTAGCGCAGGTTTCCAACCTGCCGTATCGCCGATTTCTAATCGGCTGGGCGGCGTCTTATTCGAGGGCGTCGAGTTTGTCTGGCCGCTCTGCAGGCTGGAAGCCTGCGATACGGCAGACTTGGAAGTCTGCGCTACGAGGCGCAGGCGCACGCTTGCCGAGGCGCCGGCGGGCACGTCCAGTTTGTAATATGCAGCAGCCTTGGTGCCGGTCTGCTGCGGGTTCACCGCCGCTTGATTACCAGCAATCACGTATTCGTGGAAGCCGTCCTTGGAGTAACCTTGCGCGTTGTTCTGGCCGAAAAAGCGGCGGGAATTTGTTTCATTGTCGCAGAACAGCAGTTCCGGCCTGCCTTCGCAGTAGAGTTGATAGCTGCCGAGTTCTGCATGATTCGCCGCGACTGAGCCATCGTTGGTCGCGGTCAACTCCGGCTTGGCTGCGACATTCTTCCAAGACCAGGTGTTCCGGAACCAGAGTTGTGGCAGCAGATGAATTGTCGCTGTTTCCGGCCCGCGATTGTGGACCGTGACGAGCATCAGAATATCGTCCGGCCCGGCCTTCGCGTATTCGACGAACACGTCAAAATAGCGGTCATCATCAAAGATGCCGGTGTCCAGCAACTCGAATTCCGGCTGGTCTTTGCCGCGGCGGCGGTTTTCTTCCACCAGCCAGCCGTAGGGGAATTCTCGCTGCGGATATTTGTAGAGCATCTTCAGGTAGGAATGCGTCGGCGTGGCGTCCAGATAGTAATACAGCTCTTTCGCGTCCTCGCCGTGGTTGCCCTCGCTGTTGGTGAGACCAAAAATGCGTTCCTTCAGAATCGGGTCTTTGCCGTTCCACAGTGCGAGGGAGAAACAGAGCCGCTGCGAATCATCGCTGATGCCAGCGATACCATCTTCGCCCCAGCGATAAGCGCGGCTGCGGGCATGGTCATGCGGCAGATATTCCCAGGCGTTGCCGTGCGGCGAGTAATCCTCGCGCACAGTGCCCCACTGGCGTTCGGAGAGATAGGGTCCCCAGCGCTTCCAGTCTTGCTGGCCGGATTTGGTTTCGTTGAGACGCTGTTGTTCGGCGAGTTCGGTTTTCATTCCTTTAAGTAATTCTGTTGTGTCAGACGGTCGCGAAGGCGAGAGCTGGAGCGGCTGTGCGCGCGGGTTTGGCTGGGCTAGTGGACTTAGCAGGCTCGGCAAGGACAACCCGGTCGAGCCACAACGCTTCGCCCACTGACCCCGCTTGCCACGGACAACCGCGAGGCGTGTGCGGTTCTTCAGCGTCAGCGATTTCGGAGATATGGCCGAGGCCGGCGTGTTCAAGATGGTCGAGGAGTGGTTGGAGATATTCGCGGCGCGCTCCGTGAATGGCAGCGGGTGTGGCTTTGTAAATCCAGACCCACGCATCAATGCCGTTCACTAGCACGACACGTCCGGTCGGCGGCGTTGTGGCGGTGAGCAGCAGTGCGTGGTAACGGCGCGTGCGGATGCCGGTGGAGGTTCCGGAGGCGAAGCCGCCAAGGCCGTCGGTTTCGAGCCATTCGCGTGAGGAGGTGGCGGAGTCATAATCTTTTCAATCTTTGTCGGTGTGTTCGCGCGGGTCTCAATGAACCACGTGCCAATGCCATGAGAGAAGAGGCTCGGGCCGGTCAGTCTCGAGGTGAGCGAGCGTTCTCGATTAACCGCCGGTCTCGAATCCCGGATATAACGTCATGCCGCCATCCACGAAAATGCTTGCGCCGTGGATGTAGTCAGAGTCATCGCTGGCCAGCCACACGGCGGCCCGTCCGATGTCGTCCGGTTCGCCGATGCGTTTGTAGGGAATGAGCTTCATCAGCTCGCGGTAGGCTTCAGGTGTGCCCCACGCTTCCATGTTGATGGGCGTGCGCACGGCGCCAGGACAAACCGAATTCACGCGGATGCGGTGCGGCGCGACTTCCTGCGCGA
>JBDTOW010000494.1:0-4397 GCA_039933075.1 Verrucomicrobiota bacterium
TTCCGGTCTCGCTCCACGCTCCACGCTCCACGCTCCACGCTCTACGTGCCATTTCGACAGCACCCCAAACGCTTTCTCTTTTCAACCGACTGATGGTCGCGCGGGGCCAGAGATTACGAAGCTGGCGTTCGACGAGTTTGGCAAAGCGTGGTTGCTTTAACAGGACACCGCCCGCGAGAACAAAGCAAGCGGTCGAACGGATGCCGACCAGGCGTTTGGCGCAACTCACGGCATCCTTTGCCAGACTATGCGCCGCGCCTTCCAGGATGTCCGAGGCGATTTTATCGCGCTTTGTCCACGCCTGAAAAACCTCAATCGCCAGCGCCGCGATTTCTGTTTTGCCAGCGCTTTGCACCCAGCCGACCAGGTCCTCGGGCTCGTTCAGTTGCAAGGCGCGCAAAATCTGCTGTCCTAGTGTCGACCAGACACCATCGCGGTCGTGGTAGTAAACCACTGCTTTAAGGGAACGCAGACCAATCTCGTAACCGCTGCCTTTGTCACCCAGAATGTGGCCCCAGCCGCCCACCTTCGCCGTCTTTCCGTCCGAAGCTCGGCCGAAACAACACGAACCAGTTCCACTCAGGACCAGGACAATGGCCGTTCGGTTCCGGCCGGCGCTGGCTTGAACATGTGAATCCTGAAGTTCCGCCGCAACCAGAGCGACTTCCAGATCGTGGCCCGCGTAACATGGCACCCGCGGCCATACTCGGGCGGCGCAGCGTCGAATCCGCTCGTTGTCAGCGGGCGTTCGAGCCCCGGCCATGCCGATTGCGATGGCGGTCGGCCACGTAAAACTGGCGCGGAGAGATCGGAAGTGTCGCGCCAGTTCTGCGTCCGACAACAACCGCAAATTGGCCGGTCCAGCTTCAACCCGCTTTACCGTTCGGTCGCCGTTCACCAACAATCCGACCGTCCGCGTGCCACCGCATTCAATTCCAAGGAAAAGGCGGTTATTCGACCGGGCAATTATTTGTGTCATGCGCGGAAATCATTTTCTGACGCCGCTGTTTTTCAAAGCACGAAAACGACTTCGGAGGCGCGGTTTCCGGCAGCCCGTTGCCGGGGCGCGCCTTTTTTGCGAAGGTTCAGTCGGTCCGCTGATATGGTTGCAGCCCAGCTCCTGCCAGCGAGACGCCGTCAGACTTCATTTGTTCTTTTCAAATTTCAGCGCGGCGGAGTTGAGGCAATAGCGCAGGCCAGTGGGTTTCGGGCCGTCTTCAAACACGTGACCGAGATGGGCGTCACACCGGGCGCAAAGCACTTCGGTACGACGCGTGAAGAGGCTGTTATCCGATTCCGTGCTCACGCTGGCTTTAGCGATCGGGGCGTAAAAGCTCGGCCAACCGGTGCCTGATTCAAATTTAGTCTCGGCGTTGAACAAAGGCATACCACAACAAACGCATTTATAGACGCCAGGCTCGTGGTTATTCCAATACTCACCGGTGAATGCCCGTTCGGTGCCTTTCTTTCGCGTAATTCGAAATTGTTCCCGTGTGAGTTGTTTCTGCCACTCGGCGTCGGTCTTAATAATTTTTCCGTTTTGGTTCGGCATGGTGGCTCGTGAATTTTGTGGACTAACTTGCGTTGCCGAGTCCTTTGCTCTATCGGGTCGCCAGCAGGAAGTCAGAGAAAGTGAGGCGGCCAGTCCCAGGATCATAAGTTGCGCTTTCATGCATCACTCTTTGTCAGACCGGTTGCAAAAACTCTGCCCGCACGAGGCTAAGTGGTCTATTTTGGACTCGCCTTGACGCGCAGGAATCCGCCCGGACGGACAGTGGTGACTTCGTCAGTGACCAAAATGCCTCGATTGTTCCCGTCCCGGCTCGTGGAGCCCGCGCACCGTTAAGTTCAGAAGCATCCTTCGTCCAAACCTTCACTCGGGTGAAGCCTCGACCAGAGGTGGCATCCCACCGACTCCACACTGCGTCCTGAGTTGTGTCCTGCAACCCAGGAAGCGCACTCTCGGAGATCAATGGATTAGAGGCGGTTTCGTTCGTCCGGTTGACACCGAGGATCTCAATGTTCAACTCCGGCTTGGCTGCCTTGAGTTCCGCCTGCATCGTCTGAAGGTACCCAAACTGGGAACGGCAATAACTTCAACCAGCCGCGCCGAAGTAATATCCGGATACCTGAAGGAAATAATCGCGCGGCGAAACCGGCGAGTTCCTGCGGATCGAGCCAGGATTGACATCGATCAATTTGAAATCCACCACCGATGCCAGTTCGGCTGCCTGGGAGGCCGCCATACCGAGTAGCACGACCAGACTTCCGCATAGCTTCCGCATGGAGGGACAATGCCAGCGTTGAGAGGCAAAGTCAAAACAACAAGCCATTACTATTTGTCCGCGGATGCCAACATAGCCGTTTCAGCGGCCGAAAGCGCCCGGGTGTACAACCTCAAGTCGGCGAATCGGGCGGCGAGGAATTCGTTGCCGGCGTGATGCGGATTTCCTCCGAGAGCAAAATCTCTGGCCATCGAATGAATGAACGTGGGGACAGTTGCGGCGCCGCGCTTCTCGCCGTTCACATAGAGAGCCAATTGGCTTGCCGCTTTCACGACGGAAATGTGTTGCCAACGATCAGAAACCACAAATTTGAAACAGCGAACATTTCTGAGTTCTTTTTGAGTTTAGATCGCGAGTCTGACATGGTGGCGGTTTTGTTTTCGCTGCAATAATCCCGGCATGAAGGGGAAGTCAAGGAGCAACTCACATTAGACCGAAAATCGTGCCGCGGAAAGGGGAACGAATTCGCTGGCAAGGGCGGCTAAAGCCGAGTTATTAAACTCAACTAGTCGAAAGTGAGCAGTGAGCGAAAAGATACCATTGCGTATATTGATCATCGAGGACTCGGAGTTTGATGCCCGAATCCTGGTCAATTTGCTGAAGCAGGGCGGCTACGAACCCCAGTTCCAGCGGGTCGATACACTGCTGGACTTCCACGCGATGCTTATGGGAAAAGCATGGGATGTGGTCCTCGCCGATTACAATCTACCGACGTTTAACGCTCCGGCGGCTTTGAAGGTTCTGCAGGAAACCGGGATCGATTTGCCGTTTATCATTGTCTCAGGCGGCATCGGTGAAAATACAGCCGTCGCGGCCATGAAAGCCGGCGCCCACGATTATCTGATGAAAGGAAACCTCGCGCGCCTGGTTCCCGCGGTGGAACGAGAACTCCGCGAAGCGGAAACGAGAGTTGCCCGCAAACAGGTCGAGGGGGCGCTGCGGGAGAGCGAATTGCGGTACCGCCTGCTCTGGGAAACCTCCCCTGATGCCGTGATCCTGATGGACACGAAAAGCCGGATTCATTTTGCCAACCCGGCCGTTTCCGACGTGTTTGGGTACGATCCTCAGGAGATCATTGGCCAAAGCTTGACCCTGCTGCAACCGGATCACCTGCGCGGCGCTCACCTCGAAGGAATCGAACGCTATTTGAGGACTGGTGTTAAGCAACTGAATTGGCGCGCAACGGAGACGGTCGGACGGCGCAAAAACGGCGCTGAGATTCCTATTGAAGTCAGCTTTAGCGACATGGAGTTCGGGGGCGCTCGTTGGTTCGTTGGATTCGTGCGGGACATTACCGAGCGGAAACAGGCCGAAGAAGAGCTGCGCGAAAATCAGGAGCAGTTCCGCGTTGCCCGGGAGATTCAGCAGCGTCTCTTCCCGAAAAGCGCCCCGGCGATGCCTCCCTTCGATATCGCCGGCGCGTCCTTTCCCGCGGAAGCAACGGGAGGCGACTACTTTGATTACCTTCCGATGATTGGCGGACGGCTGGGAATTGTCGTGGCGGATGTGACTGGCCACGGCGTCGGCCCCGCCATGTTGATGGCCGAGGCACGAGCGTACCTCCGCATATTGGCGCGCAACCGCGAGGATGCCGGCGAGATCCTGACGCGGGCAAATCGCGTGCTCGCCGAGGACGTGGATTTCGAACGGTTCGTCACGTTGCTCTTCACTCGACTGGATCCAAAAACTCTCTCTCTGGTCTACACCAACGCGGGCCACCCGACAGGTTACGTCGTTGATGCCAACGCCAAGGTGAAAGCCCTCCTGAAGCGCACGGGTGTTCCTTTGGGTATCCAGCCCGAGGCGGAGTACGCGGCTGCACCCGGCATTCAACTCGCACCGGGAGACATCGTCCTGCTGCTGACCGACGGGATTGAGGAAGCGATGTCACCCAAGGACGAGTTCTTCGGCATTGAACGAATGCTCGAAGTTGTGCGGAAGAACGCGGACCAATCTTCGCACAAGATTGTCGAAGCGCTTTATCAGGCTGTTCGCGCTTTTTCGGAAGATCGGCCACAACTTGACGACGTGACCGCGGTGGTGGTCAAGGTCAGTCCGAATGCCTGAAGAATTCACTGTGAATATAGTTGAATTCACTCATGAGACTTTTAG
>JBDTOW010000495.1:0-4394 GCA_039933075.1 Verrucomicrobiota bacterium
GCTCGCGCTCAGCGGAAGGCTCTTCCCGGTTCGCAAATAGAAGGGCACGCCCGACCATCGCCAATTGTCCACAAACAGCTTCATTGCGACGAACGTTTCGACGTTGGAGGCGGGGATCACTTTTGGTTCCTGCCGGTATCCGAGGCGCGGCTTCCCGTCGATCTCACCAGCGGTGTATTGGCCTCGCACGACGTGGGAAGGCACTTGAGCCGGATGCAGCGGCCGGATCGATTTCAGCAACTTCACTTTTTCGTCACGAATTGACTCTGCTTCCAGCGAGACCGGCGGTTCCATTGCGACCAACGCTAGAACCTGCAACAGGTGGTTCTGAACCATGTCGCGCAGTGCCCCGGTCTCTTCATAATAGCTTCCGCGCGAGCCTACACCAAGCTTTTCGCTTACGGTCAGTTGGATGTGATCGACCGATTGACGCCCCCAGAGCTGCTCGAAGATCGCGTTCGAAAAGCGGAACATCAGGATGTTCTGCACCGTTTCCTTCCCCAGGTAGTGGTCGATTCGGAAGACTTGTTTTTCGTGTGCGAACCGTGTCAGCTCGGAGTTTAATTTGCGAGCTGAAGGGAGATCGTGTCCGAATGGTTTCTCCACGACCACGCGCTGCCAGCAAACTTTGTCGTCATGACGATGCAAAAGCTCGGCGCTGTGAAGTCGCTCTACCACTTCGGCAAACTGGCTTGGGGAAGTCGCCAGATAAAATAGAAGATTGCGCCGCAGCGCTTCGTGGCCGAAATGCGCCAATTGCCGCTCCAGCTTCTGATAGGAGGCAATATCGGAAAAGTCACCTTGACAATAAAAAACGTTCGCGGAGAAGGCTTGCCATTTTGCAGCGTCAACCGGTTTCGTGCGGGAAAACTGTTGCAACGCGGCATAAAGCTCGTCGCGCCACGCAGCCTCCGATTTTTCGCGTCGGGCAAAACCTATTATTCGAAACGGATCCGGAAGCTGTTTATCGATGAAGAGGTGATACAACGCCGGAATCAACTTGCGTGCCGTTAGATCGCCGCTCGCGCCGAAAATGACTATGGAACACGGCTCAACCGCTTTGGCGCCAAAATCGAGCCGGCAGGTCAACAGTTCTTCCAATGTATCCATGCAGCAAGAATGACCAAGCGGATATGTCTTTTCAACAAAACTTACCGAGCAATTGAGTCTTGGCCTCTTGCTTAGGATCTGCCGGATAGGATGATCTCGGCCTGGCATGCGCCTCGTTGAAGGTCGAAGTCACCATTTTTGCCTCGTTCTCCCATCCCTGCCCTGGTGATGACGATCGTTTCAATCTTGTGAACGCGAATCCGCTCGGCTTGAATCGTGGACCAGATGGAATTTGTCGAGCCAGCCAGTGACTTTGAGTCCAAATCTTCGGGAAACCATCCCGTTGAGGAACGCCGCCAGGTTCGACAGGGCCATTCAAATCGTACCCGCACGCCCCGAGCTTACCGATTCTGCGACGCTGCAACCGAGGCTCTCCTCTACTTCATGCTGATCTTCAGTCCGTGGGCTTTTGGCACGACGCGGGAATGGGCTATCTGGGTAATGAACATTGGCGGCTATCTGCTGGGTGGGTTGGTGTTGGCAAAATTGTTGATCCGTCGAAACACGGGCTACCAACCCGCTCGCTGGCGCGTCCCGGAGATCGCGAACAAATCAGCAGCAGAGATTCGCCCGCGTATTTCACTGTCGAGGCTGACCGCTGCCTTGGCGGCGTTTACGATTGTGTTGCTAAGCTACTGTCTGGTCAGCGCCTTAAATGCGCGAGCTACGTTGGATCACAACCGATTCGATTATGTCTATCGCGACTGCATAAAATGGCTGCCCCATAGCTATAGCAGCAGCAAAACCTGGTTCGCTTTCTGGGCTTACCTTGGGTTGGCATTCTCCTTCTGGGCAACGCGCGATTGGTTGCTCGGAAAGACTCGACGCGAACGACATCTCCACAACGACTCGGGGCAGGGCAACGAGATCGATCTTCCTCGGATTTCGACGCGCCTCAAGCGGCTGCTGTGGGTCCTTTCGATTAACGGAGCTTTGCTTGGAGTGGAAGCCATCTTGCAACGTCTGAGCGGCACCAACAAACTCCTCTGGTGGGGTGAGCCGCCCTGGAATACGACACCCGACGCGCAGTTTGGAGTTTATGCGTATCGATCCAATGCCGCACAATATTTCAATCTTATCTGGCCAGTCTCTCTCGGCCTTTGGTGGGAGTTGCGCCGTTCCTCTCGCAATACGCTGAAAAGAGCCGCCCGCTTTGGAGGCGGGTCACATCTTCTTTTGCTGCCCTTTGTCGCAATAGTCGCTGCCTCTCCGATCATCTCCACCAGTCGCGGTGGAGCGTTCATCGCCGGAGCGAATGGCGTGCTGGCAATGTTGATCTTTTCCTGTGCCGGCAGAAGGGAAAAGTGGCAGCTTCGCGCGGCGATCCCGTTGATCTGCGTATTGACGCTCGGTTTGGGAGGGTATCTCGGTTGGGCGCAGCTCACAAAACGTCTCAGTTTGGACGTCCCGATCATCACCCAACCGACTGATTACAAGATTGGGACGAACGATCTAACACTCCGATGCTCATTTCTGGTCCCAGCCGCGAATTCATCCCATCCTCAAGGGCTGATCGGACTTTCCGAAAGTGAGATTCAGTTGGAGATGGTACCCAATTCACTCCAAATGTTTGTCACCACGGACGGCTCACTGCGGGTGCGACTTTACGGAAACGACATCACGAACACAGTTGAGAAGAGTGTTAACCATTTCATTGCCGATTATCACGGACAGTCAGTCGAAGTTGAAGCCGCCAGGAGCTCCGACCTGACCGTTTTTATCAATGGTAAGCGAGCGGATGTTACCCAAGCTTCCACGGGCACGCCGCCTGGCTGGAACAGCCCGGTAGCCTCCGCGTATCTCTGGGTAGGCCGGCTCTACGGCAGCGAATATATTTTCGAGGGGCCGATCCGTGCCGCGACTTTTTTCAATTGGGCGCTCGACGAATCCAAAATTCAGAGCATCCGCCAATCCGGCCTCGGTGATTCGGAGCGCATCAAAGCGAAGCCTGTCCACTTCGAAGATGTGTCCGAGATTCTCAAGCCCGGCGCCTTGAACTCCGACGGGACCTCCGTGATCGGCAATGTGGACAACATCAACGGTAGCGATGGTTGGTTAAAAATCGAACGCACCGTCGTTCCCGGACCTTTGGCACTGCAGCCGATGGATCCTCGATTCAATCTAACGCCTGGGAAAACCGTTAGGGTCACATTCTCGGTTTATAATCCAAATGAATCAGCCTGTTACATTGCCTCAAGCTGGAATGGCTTTTTTGGCAAACCTCAGCTTGTGCCGGCGAAGAGTTCGAGGACGATCACTGATCTTTACTCATCAAACGCGACGCCCGGGAATTTCGGAATTGCCATCACAGACAGCCTGCGGGAAGTGCGACGAGATGTTGCGGTCGGGCAGAGTTTCTATGTCAGGGACCTCATGTTCGAGCAAATTGGCGCAGTCGTCGATCTCGATCTTAGCTGGAAATTGCGCGCGGGCCTGCTGACCGGCCATTTGGGTGGCCGCACTGAAATTTACAATATCGCGAGACGGATGGCCCAGGATTATCCTGCTTTTGGCACGGGGCCGGGCACGTTTGCTTCGCTGTACAAATTCTATCGAGACCAATCCAATCAAAATTGGGCGGCTTACGCCCACAATGACTGGTTGGAAACACGGATTACGTTCGGCTGGGTAGGCGTTGGGCTAATCCTGAGCCTTTTGCTTTTAGTCTTTGCGCGGTGGTTTGCCGGCGGAGGGATTCCGATGGGCTGGCCCTTTGTGGCCATGATGTGGCTGGCCCTGGGCGGCTGCCTCATTCATGCGCGATTCGATTTTCCGTTCCAGATTCACTCCCTGGTGTTCTTGTTTCTGATCGAATGCGCCATCCTATTCTCCTGTTCCCGGAAACTTTGACGAAAGGGAGAGGCTTGCCAAACGTGGTCACCGAAGTTGAGTAACCACCGCGGTTTAATCCGCAGAAAGAATGATTACTTCAAGGCGTTGAGCCGCGCGGCCAGCCGTGACTTCTTGCGATTGGCCCGAGCTTTCGGCAGAACGCTGGTCTTGGCTGCTTTGTCGAGCGCCGAACTCACTCCGCGCAGTGCCGCCGTCGCTTCGTCCTTCTTCCCGGCTCCCACAAGATCCAAGTATGACTTTTCCAGTGTTCCCAGGCGGGACTTGACCGATCGATTCTGAATATGCTTGCGAACGCTACTGCGTGCGCGCCGTTCCGCTGACTTGGTGTTCGGCATAGTTTTAAATATCTTAGCTTCGAGGGCGCAACGGTAGTCGAACGATTTTCTTTGTCAACGGCGGTGCCGTGACCCTGGCCGGCTCAATGGAGCGTG
>JBDTOW010000496.1:0-4393 GCA_039933075.1 Verrucomicrobiota bacterium
CCAGCAAATGGCGAATTTTGTGAGTTGGGAAGAGCCCTTAAGCTTTAGCATATCGACGATATGCGAGCGATGCGTTTCCACCGTCTTGGCGCTAATATGAAGATTTTTGGCGGTTTCACGCGTGGTCAATCCCTGGCCCAGGAGTTCAAAGACACCGAACTCACGTTCGGTCAGCGCCGCAAGGGTAGAGTCACGGGCGCCGCCAGGACGGTGGCCAGCGAACACATTCATGATTCGGTCAGACATGGCCTCGCTCACCGAAACCTTGCCATGCAGCACCCGTCGGATGGCCTGGAGGAGTTTCTCTCCGCCCGCGCTTTTCATCAGATAGCCTCTGCCGCCGGCGCGCAAGACCCGTTCCGCATAAATGCTTTCGTCGTGCATCGACACGACGAGCACGGCCACCTCCGGATATTGGGCCTTCAGATCACGGATGAGTTCCAGCCCGCTTTTGCCGGGCATCGCGAGATCGGCAACCACGAGGTCCGGTTTGAGCGTCTTGACGGCGGCCAGTGCGCGGTCAGCGTTATCCACCTCGCCGCACATTTCCAAGTCAGGCTCCTGGCCAATGAGTTGGGCGATGCCGTAGCGCGTCATCGGATGATCATCGACAATCAGAATTCGCTTTTCCGCAACGCCTGCGGCACGTTTTCGGTTAGCTTTCATTTGGATTCTCGTGATTGTGAATTCCGCGCTTAATCGTGCAAACGACGGTGGTTCCTCCAGTGGGCTGCCGTTGCACGACCAGTGAGCCGCCGATGACACCCGCCCGATATTGCATAACTCGCAAGCCCATGCCTTTTCGCTTGCGCAGCTTGATTGGAATACCAATGCCGCTATCGCGAATCGCGAGGACGATGTCTTTGTTGTGATTGGTCAGTCCAATGTCAATGATCGAGGCTCGTCCATGCTTGATCGCGTTGCTGATCGCTTCCTGGGCGATGCGATAAAGGTGGATACCGGTCGCGTTGCCATCGATTAGGATAGGCGCATCACTACGGAAACGACAGTCGATGTGAAAAATCCTTTCGGTGCGGGCCGCCAATTGCTGCAGGGCGATCGTCAGTCCATCGCCCTCCAGTCGAGCCGGCGACAGTCCGTGTGCCAAATCCCGCGCGTGGTCGATGGCCAGGCGGACCATTTTGGCAATTTCCCGGGCACGCGCGGCGCCGGATTTGGAAGTCGTTGCCAGGTGTCTGGCGAGCGTTTGGCTGAGAAATTCGATGCCAGAGAGTTGCTGACACAAATCATCATGGAGATCCTGACCCAGCCGCTGCTGTTCGCGCTCGCTCACACCCAGGATTTCTCTTTCCAATTCCACGCGGTCGGTGATGTCGCGGACAAACCAGCGCGAGTACATCAGCGCACCGCGCTCCCATAGCCCATTGGCGTCGATGAGAACGTGACGAACCGAACCATCCTTGAAGCGAACGCGCGCCCGAAAGTTTTGCAGCGTTTGGTTGCGCGCCAACTGGGTGAGGGCATGAAGACCTATTTCCGGGTCGGCGAGGAATCGTGAAATGGGGTGCGAAAGGCACCTTTCCACTGAGACGCCCAACAAATCCAGCCCAGCTCGGTTCACCCGCTGGATATAACCGTCCAGCCCCACCCAAAAGAGGCTGAGGGGCGATTGCTCGAAAAAGTCATTAAGGCTCTTCTCACTCTCACGCAGCGCCATTTCAGCCCGTTTCCGCTCGCTGATATCGCGCGCCACGTGGGCGATTCCCGTAACCCGGCCCGTGTCGTCTTTGATCGGGGAGAGAGCCAAAAAGACGTCGATCGGCTGCCCATCCTTTCGTATGTCCACGGATTCAAACGGGGCGACGGCCTGCCCGCGCTGAATGTGCTCGACAGCCTGCCGAAACTCACGGCGCCGGTCAGGCGGAAAGAGCAGGGAAAGAGGACGGCCCAGAATTTCCTCAGCCTGGTAACCGTAGATCCGCTCGGCTCCCTTGTTCCAACTGTTAACGATCCCTTCCAGCGTCAGGCTCGAGATACAGTCCGACGACGACTCGACAATTGCCGCGAGCCGGGCGCGCGCTGCCTCCGCCTCTTTGCGTGCGCTGATGTCGCTCAGCGCCACCAAACATTCTCTCGAGGGGCTTTGATTGGGCCACACTACGGTATCGAATCGAGCGCGGAAAATTTTGCCGGCGGGTCCCACCATTTGGAGTTCGCAGAATGGTTTGGCATTGGCGTTGAATACTTGTTGCCAATGCAGGTAAAGGTCGCGCTGGCACGTTTTCGCCACGTAGCGGCGCAGACTTTGGCCGATACATTTGGCGCGCTCGATTCCCAACAGACGCGCGACTGTGAGGTTGGCTTCACGAATTACTCCTCGGTCATCCAGCGTCAGGTAGCCGACCGGAGCGAAGTCGTAGAGCATGGAGAAGCGGTCGCGCGATGCTTCGAGTTCCAAATGGGTGCGCCGCAGTTCCTCGTTCTGCATCTCCAACTCGATCTGGTGGACCTCCAGTTCGTGAATGAGTTTCGGGACATCCCATCCTTGCGTCCTGGAAATTGGGTTGGGCGACTTCCGCAGCCTTCCCTCGGCGGAATAGCGCAAGCGATCCAATCTGCTGGATTTGTTCTGCTTTCCCTGGATTGGAGTTGCCATGCTGTCGAGTGGCGATTGTGTACGGAAAACCTTGATCCGTCAGTTCATTTCTCGGGGGGAACACCTCGCCTTTGTAATCGCTACGAGCCATAGCAGGCGGCTATGGGCGCGATGCAAACAAGGTATTGGCTGGTTCCATCCCAAAGGGAGATTGTTACGCAGATGAATCCGACCTTAACCCAGCCCGGCCCACAAATCACAAACGCTTCCTCAAGTGCGATGATTATCAACCCATGAAAACAAATCCACAGAAGCAAGGTGCCTTAACCGAGAACTCCCACGCCATGGGCACCGTGACGCGCAAAATGGTGCGGGAGCGCGCTAGTGAACTAGCCGTTATCAACGGTCGCGATTCGCACGACACGTTGGCGTCTGACTTTGCCCAGGCCAAACGGGAATTGACGGGAAAACCGGACGTTGATCCCAAAACAGCGATTCTTGAATCCGCGCCTGAATCCGAACGCTGGAACCCGTTGCCAGGCTCAATCGGACACAAAATGCCAGCCGCTTCCAGCGAAGACGAGGACGACGAAGGGCGAAGTGATGATGAGAAGCTCGTCGAGGAAGGCATCGCGGAGGCGGAACATGATCAAATGCTTCAAGCCGGCAAAGCTGCCGCAAAAAGCCTGCGATCGCCGAAGAATTCTGCGAAGTAAGCGTTGGCCGTCTGTGTTCAATTTCAACTCGCCACCATCGTTGGTCGAGCCGAGTTGCATCGGAGCGAGTAATCCGAATGCACAACAGGTAGTCCAAACCTTCTCACTCCGGAAGATGGGCGTTCATATTTTCTGAAAAGGAATAGTTTCCTTTATTTGAGTTTTTCGTAAAGATCGCTCTGTGTCAGCGACGCCCTTGTCTCAAAAATCCATACCGGTTAACGAGCGGCTGATCTTTGCCCTGGATGTGCCGACCGTCGAGGAAGCCAGGCAATGTGTCAAGAACCTTGGAGACACAATCATCTTTTACAAGCTTGGCCTGCAGATTTTCCTGGCTGGGAAGTATTATGAATTGATTGATGATCTTGTGGGGCAAGGGAAGAAGGTATTCGTTGATCTCAAATTCTTTGATGTTCCCGAGACGGTTTCAGCCGCCGTGAGGCAACTGCGCAACCGGAAAGTGGATTTTACCACGGTTCACGGAAACGACGATATCCTCAGAGCTGCCGTAAAGGAGAAAGCCGGAGTTAAAATTCTTGCAGTAACCGTGCTGACAAGTTTGGACCAGCATGATTTAAACGATTTAGGATTCACGTGTGACGTTGAGAAATTAGTGCTTTCTCGCGCTCGTCGAGCGCTTGAGATCGGATGTGATGGAGTGATTTCTTCCGGCCTCGAAGCGCCACGACTTCGCGAGCATCTAGGAGACAACTTTCTGATCGTTAGCCCAGGAATCCGGCCCGTCGAAAACCGGCCGGTCGATGATCAAAAAAGAACCACGGATGTCGAAGGTGCATTTCGAAACGGGGCGGATTACATCGTCGTTGGCAGGCCGATTCGTAACGCAGCAGATCCAAAAGCAGCGGCCAGAGAAATACAGAATAGGATTCTGAAGTTATTCTCGAACATTCTCTAACAGCCTGTTTGACAACCACGGTTTGGAGTTCCGCGTTTACGCCAGGAAATGCCGTAGCGCCGCCAGCAGAAAAAAACGGAACCGGCCTTTCTCGGGTTCGACGGCGCCAAGGCAACTCTTTTTCCTCTCCAGTGCCATTTCCTGTCCCCGCACGATCGCCAAAGCTTGCACAACAACGCCAACATTGCGCGACTCAAAATCACC
>JBDTOW010000497.1:0-4391 GCA_039933075.1 Verrucomicrobiota bacterium
GGAAATGTCCATCAACTCGGGTGCGCTGGTCTGCATGCGAAAAGCCATCTCAAACGAGTTGATGCGAGTGGCAATCTCGGGGTCGCCCACATCATTCAAATGCTGCGAGTTGAGCTGCTTTAATAAATCAAGGGACTTGCGCTGTATTGCTGGCGTGATGCCCGGCGGGTTGGCCAGGGATAGAATAGGGTCGCCAGTGCGGCGAAACGGCACGCCTTGATAAAGCGTGGGCAAAAACCCACAGCCCCAATTAGACGAGCCGCCGCTGGTTCCGCCCGCGGAACTAAGCACGACGAATCCTGGCAGATTTTGCGACTCACTTCCCAGGCCGTAGGTGGCCCAGGCACCCATGCTCGGCCTGCCGAACTGTGTCGAGCCCGTGTTCATCAAAATTTGGGCCGGCGCATGATTGAACGCGTGAGTGTTCATCGACTTGATAATCGCGATATCGTCCACCACTGTGGCCAGATGCGGCAACATCTCAGAGATCTCCGCTCCGCATTGACCGTGTCTGGCGAACTTAAACTTGGAGGCGAACAACGCGGCATCCGGTTTGATGAAGGCGTAAACCTGGTCTTTGACCACCTCGGCGGGCACCGGCTTGCCGTCGTATTTCACGAGAGTCGGTTTGAAATCGAACAAATCGAGCTGGCTCGGCGCGCCCGCCTGGAACAGATAAATAATGCGCTTAGCCTTGGCCGGAAAAGGCGGTTGTTTGGGGACCAGCGGACCCGATGCCTTGACCGTGGGCGATGCGGCAAAAACCCGGTTTTCCAATAACAGGTTTGCGAGCGCCATCGAGCCCAAGCCCAGGCCGCAATCGCGGAAAAACCAGCGGCGGGTGATAAGTCTGCCGGCTTCGCGTCTTAATTCAGTTTCGTGATTCATCGGTTTCAGACTTTGAACTCACTCTTTAGTGATTGTTTCATCCAAATTCAACAGCACCCGCGCGACGACGGACCAGGCTGCCACCTTGTGCAGGTTGACATCCGGCGGCGGATTCTTGATGTCCGGGGCGGACACTTGCACTGCCGCAGCGGTGCGGTTCTCGAAGTAATTCAACTGGTCCTGCACCATGTCGAGAAGCGGCCTCAACTCGGAAGGCTTAGGCGCGCGCCCGGTGCAGAGACGGAAAGCATAAATCGCGCGCTCGCGATCGTTTGGACCGCCGTCCTTCCAGACACGCAACGCGAGCGCCTGGGCGGCTTCCTGGAATACCGTATCGTTCAGTGTGGTCAAGGCTTGCAGCGGCGTGTTTGAATTGACCCGCCGCACGCAGGAAAAATCGGCGTTCGGCGCGTCAAAGATCGACATGCCGGGATAGGGAACCGTCCGTTTCCAGAAAGTGTACATCCCGCGCCGATAACGATCCTCGCCCGTGCTGGTTTCCCACTTGCTTCCGCCATAGGCAAGGCTCGTGACGCCCTCGGGCATTGGTGGATACACACTCGGGCCGCCGATCTTTTTGCTGAGCAACCCGCTGGCGGAGAGCGCTACATCCCGAACGATCTCGGCATCGACGCGGTTGCGAGGGCTGCGCGCCAGGAGCCGGTTGTAGGGATCGCGCCCATAAAGCAGCGGTGACACCTTGGACGATTGACGATAGGTGGCAGAGTTCACGATTAACCGGTGCATGGCCTTAGTGCTCCAGCCCTTGTCCATGAACTCGCACGCCAGCCAATCCAGCAGCTCGGGGTGTGACGCGGGATCGGAACGCGTGCCGAAATCCTCGGGTGTCGAAACCAGTCCCTGGCCGAAATAAGCCAGCCAAAGGCGGTTTGCGATCACCCGCGCCATGAGCGGATTGTTACGGTCGACCAGCCACTTGGCCAGGGTGAGACGATTCGGTGATTCGTCTTGTGGCAAAGGGTTCAAGATCGCTGGCACGCCTGGCTTTACCGCCTCACCCGGTTTCCGCCAGTCCCCTCGCTTGAAAATGGCGGTGGTGCGAGCGTTTTCTCTTCGCTGCGCCAGCGCCAGCGTTGGCTCCCCGTAAGGCCAGCTATTCATGAGCTTGTCGATTTGCTTCCTGGCTTCGGAGAATTTCGGGTCGATCGACAGGTAGTAGCTCATCAACGCGTGCTCTTCTTCGATGGACCTCTGATCGTTGGATTTGGAGACAATACGGCGTAAATTAACGGGTAACGAATCCGCGCGAACCGGTGCCGCTGTTGTCGTGGCCGAAAGCCGAAACCGGCCCAAGGTGAGGGCTTGTCCCTGTTTTTGGAGGAGATGGAAAGTCAACAATGAGCCGCCGTCAAACCCGACCGGCTCTTTGGTCTCAAAGACGGCCTTGCGATCCTGGTTGATGCGTCCGGGGCCGGCATCGATCCCCCAGCCGTTCGTCATCACTCCATCGATCGCATTGGTTACCGCAAAACCCGGTTGCGAAAAGTCCGCGGTGGCATTTTGCAAAATCACTGTATTCGTCGCCTCGGGTTTCTCCAACGGCGCAGCCACGACAATGAATTCCTGGAGAACAAAATTTCCATTCTTCGAACGGCCTGGACCGTTGCGCGGCAGGTTCGAATCAGTCAGAGCCTCGAGGCGAAAAGCAGTGATGCCTTTGAGCTGAGTTTTGACGGTGACGCTATAAACTGATTCGCCCGGATTGTGCGCCAGCGCCAGCAGCGAATGATCACTTAATTTTTCAAACTTGACCCCAATCGCGCCGAACGTCTTATCCATCTCCAACACGGTCCAGTCGCCGGCTTCCTTCAACGTCTGTTGTTGCCACTCGGCCAGGCGTCTGGAGAGATCCGAATCTTTGGCGATACACTCCTCTTCGATGGCTTTTATCCCGGCAAGGATTTCTGCCCGCTTGGCTTGTTGCGCCGGGCTGCGGACCTCGATCTCCGGCTCGTCGTCGTTATTCAGGAAGGCAAACATTTGGTAATATTCACGCTGAGTGATCGGATCAAATTTGTGATTGTGGCACTGGCAGCAATTGATCGTGAGGCCGAGAAACGTTTTTCCCAGCGTGTCCATGCGATCAACCATCGCTTCGATGCGAAACTGCTCGGGATCAACCCCGCCCTCCTCATTCAGCATCGAGTTGCGCAGGAATCCGGTGGCGACGCGCTGTTCGAGCGTGGCATTCGGCAGCAAATCACCCGCGACCTGGTCAATCGTGAACTGGTCGAAAGGCAAATCGCGATTGAAGGCATCGATGACCCAATCGCGGTATGGCCAGATGTTGCGCGGCATGTCTTTCTCGTAACCATTCGTGTCGGCGTATCGGGCTGCGTCGAGCCAGTGGCGCCCCCAGCGCTCGCCGTAGTGGGGCGAAGCTAAGAGGCGTTCGACCAGTGTCCCGTAAGCCTCCGGACCGCGATCGGCAACAAAATCGTCGACTTCCTTGATGGTCGGCGGCAAGCCCGTCAGGTCGAGGCTCAGACGCCGGATCAACGTAGTGCGATCGGCTTCCGGCGAGGGAGAGAGTTTTTCCTTTTCGAGCCGGGCGAGAACAAATCTGTCGATGGCGTTGCGCGGCCATTTCTTGCTTTTGACCGCCGGTTCCGGTGGACGGACTGGGGCCTTGAAAGCCCAATGATCGCGTTTATCAACGTATTTTGCGGTGTCGATGCCGTCGGGCCAGGCCGCTCCCTGATCGATCCAAGCACGCAACAAGCCGATCTGTTCGCGGGTGAGGCGGTCGCCTTTCTTCGGCATGAATTCGCCTTCCTTGATCTCAGCCACGAGCGCAATCATGCGGCTCTCCGCGCTGTTGCCGGGAATAATCACTGGCCCATGCTCGCCGCCTTTCAATGCGGCGGCTTTCGCGTCCCAACGCAACTCAGCTTCCTGTTTCTTTTCGCCATGGCACGCGTAGCAGTTTTGGGAGAGGATCGGCTGGATATCTTTGACGAAATCAACCTTCTTGCTCGCGGGCGGAGGCAGCTTCGCCGCGTCGAGGGCCGCCGCGGTCAGGCTCACCGAAACGAGAATTGTAATCCCAAGGGAAGCGAACCGACGGATCAGCCACGCTCGGATTGTTTGCGCGGAGGATCGATTTTGAGAATGCGCAGACATAAATCAAAAGATACTCAAACCGAGAAATCGAACTGCCAGCAAAGTTATGCAGTTTCGGCTTCTTAGCCCAAAAAGCTAGCGCGGCATCGGGCGCTGGACAAGCAGTTATTCCAAATCCAGAAAGGATTCGAGCTGAGGCAGGCAATAATCGAGCCTGACCTTGAAAGGGTTAAACGTCGGAAGTCCTCAATTTCATCGGTAGAAAATGAAAGAATTCGAAAATTGTGGAAATCGCAATCTGCCTTGCATCGGGGTGCGCCAATCCTTGCCAACGACCGCCCCCGGTTCGTTGCGCCGCTGAAAACGCGGCGCGGACGGCGCGGCGCGCCATCCCTACCCAACTCGGAAACTGACGCGGA
>JBDTOW010000498.1:0-4386 GCA_039933075.1 Verrucomicrobiota bacterium
CGGTTACCCGGACCTTTTTGTAGCCAATTGGAATGGTCAGAGCGACGCGCTTTATCTGAACAATGGGGACGGAACATTTACCAAGGTTACGACCGGCAATCCGGTCACAGACACAGGCAATGGGGTTGGGTGCGGCTGGGGTGACTTCAATAACGACGGTCAGTTGGACTTGTTTGTCTCCAACAGCGGGGGTCAAAATAATTTCCTGTATCGCAACGATGGGAACAACAACAGTTGGATAATCATCAAGTGTGTGGGGATAGCTTCAAACCATTCGGGAATAGGTGCCCGCGTAAAAGTCGATGCGACGATTCAAGGAACCCTTCGCAGTCAAGTGCGGCAGGTCTCGTCAGCCGGCGGTTGGGATGGACAGGGATTGAGCGCTCATTTTGGACTGCGAGACGCGACGTTGATCAAAACACTGCGGATTGAATGGCCGTCTGGTGTGATTCAGAACTTGGAGAATGTCGCGGCGAATCAGACTTTAACCGTTACGGAGCCGACTCCTCCAGCGGACGTTTCGATCGTGATTTCCGCGACCCCCAATCCCGTCGTGCAGGGCAGTCTCATTACGTATACGATCATCGTCGGTAACAACGGACCAGGAACGGCGTTCGGGGTCAAGGTGACAGACGTCTTGCCTTCGGGTCTGAATTTCCTGTTCGCCTTTTCCACCCAGGGAAGTTGCAGCGGCAGCAGCACGGTGGCTTGCAATTTGGGAACTCTGGCGACCAGTTCGAGTGCCGTGATTACAATCGTGGCATCACCTGCACCGGGTGGTGTTCATCCGCCAACTTATTTACTGGCCAACACCGTAAGTGTTTCGGCCAACGGGACCGATCCCACCAGTTCCAACAATTCGGACATTGCAACCAGCACCGTAAGGACTGATTCGGACGGAGATGGCCTGCCCGACGATTACGAAGATCAAAATGGATTGGACAAGAATAGTGCCGCCGACGGTTCGATCGATTTGGACGGGGATGGCTTCAGTAATTTGCAGGAGTTTTTGGTCGGAACCGATCCGCACGATTCTCACAACGCTTTCGCGGTCACGGACACAGAGCTTGTTGGGAATGATGTCCGGCTTACTTTTAGCACCGCATCAGGGAAAACCTATAGCGCTCAGTACAGTGACACCTCCCCAGCGGGACCATGGACGCTCTTTGCCTCGGGCATCCCGGGCACGGGCGGTCTCGTCCAGATTCTGGATCCTGGCAGCGCCAGCCAGCCCCTTCGCTTTTACCGCGCTGAGATGGATCCATAAAGCCGGTTTTGGGTCACGTTCGAATCGCAAGTGGTTCTACCCAATACTTACGTGGACATCACGCCGGTCGTGGAAAAGAAGAAGGCCGCGCTGTTTGCTCACAAGAGCCAGGACGGTGAGGGAATCTGGCGAACATATCACGAGGTCATCGCCAACTGGCGCGGCCGTGAAGCGGGCGTGAACTTCGCCGAGGCCTTCGCCCGGTTGAACCGCGACAACCAGAACACTACATTGCCGGGCTTATAGTCCCAGGCTGACCAATGTAAGAGACGACGTGAGGATAATCAGAGCCCCGGAAAAGGAGTAGCATCAAGCCAACAAACGGCTCGTCCCCGCTTGGCTCGTCGGCGGTTGAAATGAGGACGAGCCGTCCCGGCCCCGTTCGTTGGCCGTTTCTGACGTTCTGTTTACCGTGTCAAAGTGAGACTCACGTCACCTCCTAAAGCGTAAATATTTTTATCAATCCCCGGCAGCAGCCCGTTCCATTCTGGCAAGCAATTCGCTTTGTGTCTCGGAGCCTTTGTGGTAAATAGCTGCACGACCATGTTAACACGCTGCTTGATCGTTACGTCTATACTTACTCTCACGGTCGCACTCCGTGCTGCCGAACCCGCTTCGACGAACGACTACTCCGCCGTGGAAGCCATCTTCAACAAGCATTGTCTGGATTGCCACGCTGCCCAGGACCCGGAAGGGAAACTGGTGCTCGAATCATTTGAAACGTTGATGAAGGGCGGCGAAAACGGCCCGGTGATTGTTCCCAGCAAAAGCGCGGAGAGCCGGCTGGTGCGGATGATCGAAGGACAGCTCGAAAACAAGGACGGCAAAAAACTCATCATGCCTCCCGGCAAACGGAAAAAACTCGAAGCAGCCGAGATCGCAAACATCAAAGCCTGGATTGACGGCGGAGCGAAACCCCCTGCCGAAGGGGAGCCTGGTTTGGTTCAACTCGTAGTCCCTAAAATTACCCCGAAGGTTCCGCCGCGTCGGGCGATCAAAGCGCTGGCTTATGCGGCGGGGCCGAAACTGATCGCGGCCGCCCGCTATGGCGAAGTCGAGTTGCGCTCCGCGGACAACCACGCCGTCGTGCGCACACTCTCCGGGCACCGCGGCAGTGTGAACGCGCTAGTCTTTTCGAGTGATGGCAAAGAGCTCTTCGCCGCCGCGGGAGAACCCGGACTCTTTGGCGAAGTGAGGCAATGGAACGTTGCCGATGGCACGTTGGTTCGTACGTTCGAAGGTCATCGGGATGCGCTCTACTCCGTCGCTCTTTCTCCCGACGGAAAAATTCTGGCGACCGGCAGCTACGACCAGAAGATCAAGCTGTGGAACGCCGCCAGCGGCGAAGAACTCAAGACCCTCTCCGGTCATAACGGCGCCATTTTTGATCTCGCCTTTCGGCCGGATGGCAAAATCCTCGCCAGCGCCAGCGGCGATCGAACGGTGAAACTGTGGGATGTGGCCACCGGCGCGCGGCGCGATACGCTCGCCCAGTCGTTGAAGGAGCTATACTCCCTCGCGTTCAGCCCGGACGGCCAACGGCTTGTCGCGGGCGGTGTCGACAATCGGATTCGCGTTTGGCAGATCAGCGAAAAGGCGGACGAGACTACCAACCCGATCCTCTATTCCAAATTCGCCCACGAAGGAACGATTCTGAAAATCGTCTTTTCCTCGGATGGCAAAACGCTTCTGTCATCCGCGGAAGATCGCACGGTCAAACTGTGGGACGCGGCCGAAGTGACCGAACGATTCGTTTTGGAGGCGCAATCGGACTGGGCGCCGGCACTGGCGTTCGCTTCTGAAAACAAGACTGTGGTGGTCGGGCGTCTCGACGGCACGCTCGGGTTTTACGATGCCGGCACGGCCAAGCCGTTGCCTCCCGCCAAACCGGAGGTCGCGCGGATCGAACCGCGCGGCATCCAACGCGGTGTCACCGCCAGAATAAAATTGATTGGTTCGAACCTGACTGCGTTGAACGAAGTAAAGTTTGCCAATTCCAAAGTCAAAGGAGAACTGGTTCGCGACCTGAAGGCGGACGAGAAAGAGGCCTGGATCAATGTCACCTCGCCGCCAGATTTGGCGCGTGATTCGTACGAGTTCTCCGTCACGAACCCGGACGGCGAGAGCGGCAAAGTCAAACTGCACGTGGACGACCTTCCCCAGATTTATGAGAGCGATTCGACCAACCGAGTTGCGACATTACCGGTGAGTTTCTGGGGCACCATCAACAAGACGGGCGACGTCGATCAGTTCAATTTTGAGGCAAGCGGCGGTCAGACGATCGTCTTCGACCTGGCGGGAAAAAACATCGGCTCAAAGATCAACGGTGTCCTCACTCTTGCGGATTCAAAGGGCATTGTCCTGGCCGCGGATAGTGGATTCGACGGCGGCGACCCTCTCCTCGCTTTTCGGCTTCCGGCCACCGGCCGCTACACCGTGCGGATCAATGATCTGTTGTTGGCGGCTTCCGAGGACCACTTTTTCCGAGTGTCAGTTGGGCAGTTTCCCTACGTCACGGGTTTCTATCCGCTCAGCGTCGCGGCGAAGACGAAAAGTGAAATTGAATTGATCGGTTACAATCTTCCGTTACCCGCCAAAATAGCGGTTAGCGCAGAAAAATCCGGGGACATGGATTTGCCGCTAAAGCCAGACGAGTATCGAATGCGGCGCGCGTTGAAAGTGTTGGTGAGTGACACGATCGAACTGGCCGAATCGGAACCCAACGATCTAGCCAATCATGCTACTCATATCACCGCGCCTTGCGCCGTGAGCGGGAGAATTTGGACGATGTCCGGCGGGCCATCGAGCGACGTCGACATTTACCAATTCGACGCTAAGGCCGGCCAAACCTGGATCATAGAAACTCAAGCGGCGCAGCGCGGCTCGCCGATCGATACGAAGATCGAGGTTCTCCATCAGGATGGTCGGCCGGTCGAGCGGCTCTTGCTTCAGGCGGTGCGCGATTCCCATGTGACGTTTCGCGGCATTGACTCGACCTCGACCGATTGCCGGGTCGAGAACTGGGAGGAAATGGAGCTCAACCAATACCTCTACCTCCAGGGCGAGGTCGTCAAACTTTTCCGCGCCCCGCAGGGACCGGACTCCGGTTTTCTTTTCTA
>JBDTOW010000499.1:0-4385 GCA_039933075.1 Verrucomicrobiota bacterium
GGCCAAAAGACTGCAATCAGCCTCCGAGATTTCCTCGATGAGAAGTGAGCGGTAACCGTGTTTGCGCGCGAGGGAGCAAATGCGCCGGAGGACGTGGTTGGAACGATACCGGTGGTCCACAAACAGGAAATTCGAGAAACCGTGGTCGATTCCTGTGTTGAGCTATTCGAGACTCTTGCCTTTTACCTCCCTGAAATTCATCGAGTGGCATTCCGTGCTCCGTGAATCAATAGGTGCCGATGTTGACGTTCCGGGTTCTCACAGAATATTCCCGCGTTTTTTCCAGAAACGACTCAACTTCTTTGGAGACAGTGAATTCACCAGCCGCGATTGAGGAGGGGAGAACGTCCTCATTCTGACCTGGTTGCTGCTCGCTGTTGCTGGTCAACTCCGGCAAAGAGGCCGTCAGCTCGTTATTCGCGTAGTGCATAGGCGCGGTGCTAACAAGTTTTGATTTGCAAGTGAGACACGTCACAACAGAAAATCGGCAAGGCTGGTGGCAAAGTAAAGCCGAAATTTCGCTTGCAAAACGGCAGTTTTTAGTTCGCGACCATCCATTCCGGATGGAACGAGCAATTCAGCTAGCTTGTCCGACCGCGGAAATAATCGAGCCACCCCTAGCAAAACGTTCGGGCGAATGAATCCTGGCGCGGAAAGTTGAATGATTTTACGACGATAAGGTTCACCTCGCTACGCTGCGAGTAGTTGCCATAAGTTGCCAATATTCAGCTTTTGTTGGCAATTCCCCCTTATTGGTAGCAATTGAGACTTCAGAGCAGGAAAGTGATAAAACACTGTATTTATAAGCCTTTACTGGGGTTCAAAGTGGTGCCAGAGGAGGGAATCGAACCCACGACCAAAGGCTTATGAGTCCTCTGCTCTACCGCTGAGCTACTCTGGCAACCGTCCAGGCCGAATGGCGGTGGAATACTACGCGGTGCAGAAAAGCGGAGACAAGTAATTTCGCTTATTCCAAACGTTGGCAGCCAAAGTTGCGGTGGCACTCGCAAATCGGACTTAAAACGTTTCGAACTGTTCCGGGAGTCACGCTTCGAATACTTTGCGGCAAATACTGCGGATGGCCTTGCGATAATCCTCGAGGGCTCTCATGAACGCCTCGACCGTGCGGAAGCCGCAGCGAATCGCCACGCGATAGAGTGGCGCCGGGTTGTCCGGCAACAGCGTCTCGCCTTCAAAACTCCAGCGCCGGAGAATGCCCTCAATCCGTCGCAACTTTCGGTAATTCTCGATCAACGACTCCGCGTCGTCATTCGGCAACACTCTGGCATCTCGCGCGCGTTCCAGTGCCTTGAGCGTGTTGGCTTCCTGCCAGCCATTGGCCAGACCGAGGGTCTGCGCAATAAACTCGGCATCCATCAATCCACCGGCCCCGGTTTTGATCGCGAGTGACTCTTTGCCTGTGGGGGTGCGTTCTTTTTCGATCCGAGTCCTCATCCTGGCAATCTCCCCCCGCCAGGCCGGCGTGTAAGCAACCAAGGGCAAGCTGGGTTCGCGAAAGTTGGTGAGCCGGGCGGCGAGTTCCTGAAACTCCCGGCCAAGTTGCGGATCCCCGGCGATCGGACGAGTCCGGGTCAGCGATTGAATTTCCCAGAGCATCGCGCGACGGCGATAGTACTCTTCATACGCATCGAGCGAATTCACCAGGAGTCCCTTTTCGCCGTCGGGACGCAATCGGGCATCGGTGACAAAAGCGATGCCTAATTCGGTCTGGCTCGAGAGAAGGTCCATGACCTCGACGGCCAGTCTCTGCAATCTGGGCAGGTTCTTTGCCCCCGGTTCCGCGACAAACATCACATCCAGATCGGAGCCGTAGTTCAACTCCGCGCCGCCCAATTTTCCGAGGCCGATGATCACGATCGGCGGTTTGGATAACTTATGTTTTCGCAACACGACTTCGAGCGCGTATTGGAGACAGGCCTCCGCCAGCGCCGAGAGTTCAATTAGATTTTGTTCGAAATCGGCGAGTCCGAGAATGTCGCGCAGGCCGATGCGCATCAATTCCGCCTGGTGATACCGGCGCAGCCAGAGGCGCTGGTCGTCATCTTCGCGTCCATGGCGCAAGCCCTTGAGGATTTCTTCAGCGTTGCGTTGGCGGCGCAGGCGACCGCTCAATTCGAGTTCATCGACCAGGTCGGGAGTGCGAATGGCCATTTCGGCCAGGAACTCGGAGCGGTCAAACAACCAAAGCAACAGATCAAACAAGGACGGATTGCTGCTCCAGGTTTCGTAAAGCAAAGCGCGCGCCCCATAAACACTGATAAAACTGTCGAGCCGGGCGAGCACTCGATCGGGATCGGAAAGTACTGGCTTCGCTTGATCCTGGACGGTTGATTCGCCACCGGTCTTCGGGCACAACTCAAGGAACCGTGGCAGAAGCGAGCGGGCCAGTTCACTCGTTCGAGGTGAGACATGGACGTAGCCTGGACCCTCGACGAATTCGGTTACCAAACGAAGCGACTGATCCAGATCGCGGAACGAGTATTGACCCAGGAACTTCTTCCATTCCTCCTCGGCGCCGGCAAATTGAGCGGGCAAAGCATTTGAAGGACTCGGCGTCTCCACCTTCAACAGCTTGTCGTAAATCTGTCGGACGTTTCGCGTGCGGCCTTGACGCGCCGCCTCGAAGTCGGCCAGCGAACCGAAGTCCATCAAGAGCGCCAGACGTTCCCGGGCTTTTCGCTCGGTGGGAATGGTGTGCGTCTGCAGGTTGCTCTCCATCTGCAGGCGATGTTCGACATCGCGAAGGAAGCTGTACGCTTCGGTGAGGGCTTCGGCCTCACTATCGAGAAGTAAGTGATATTGAGCCAGCTTTTGCAACGCCGACAGTGTCTGCGCTCCCTGAAGAAACGGGATTCGCCCCGCGTTCAAGAGTTGCAAAGATTGCGCGATGAATTCGATCTCGCGAATTCCGCCGCGGCCCAGCTTGACGTTGCGATCCATCTCTCCGGCTTTGACCACCTCGGTTTCGATGCGCCGCTTCATCGCCCCAATCTCGCCGAGGGTGCGCTCGCTCAAAGATCGTGGATACCGAAACGGCTGAATCATCTCAAGGAACTCGGAAGCCAGCGCGGCCTCGCCCGCGACCGGCCGGGCTTTGATCAACATCATTCGTTCCCAGGTCTGGCCCCACTGCGCGTAATAGTTTTCGTAACCGGTCAAAGAACGCGTCAGCGGCCCAGCGTCACCTTCAGGCCGAAGCCGAAGGTCGATCCGATACAGGACTCCCTCTGGCGCGAGACGGCTCACTTCCGCGATGAACGCTTCCGCGAGCCGTTTGAAAAATTGGTGATTGGTCAGTCCCTTGCCTGCCTGCTGAGATTTACGCGGAGGCTCTTTGAACACGTGGCCCTCCTCGCTGTAAATGAAAATGACATCGACGTCCGAACTGTAGTTCAGCTCCTGCCCGCCGAGCTTGCCCAGTCCAAAGACGCAAAACCCGGTCGGTTGCCAGCGCTCGTTCGCGTCCTGGTAATACGGCTGGCCAAACCGCTCGCTCAATTGTTGGAGGCAGATGTGATAAACGCTGTCGAGGCAAACGTCCGCGACGTTCGAAATCTCTCGGGTGATCTCCATGATCTTACCCAGGCGGGCAAGGTCGCGGGCTGCGATGCGCAACATCTCGCGCTGCTTGAACTCTCGGAGTCGGGCGAATGCGCCCGCAACATCCCGAGCTTGTAAAAGTGGTTTGAACCAGCCGTCGACCTCGCGGCGAATCCCCTGCTCCTGGCGGGGATACTCCAGCGATTCGGGATTGAGTGTCGAGAGCCAATCCGGGTGGGTGATAAGCATTTCGCTCAGCGTTTGGGAACCGCTCAACAGGGCAGTGAGGATTCGGGCTTGCTCGGCAGAGGCGCTTTTGAGGATGGCGGCGGCACCCGTCGTTTTCAGTTGATCAAGATAATGCTGAACACGCGGCGGGTCGGCGCACGTCTTAATTGCCTCTTTCCAGATGACCTTTTTCATCTCCTTTCAGTCTCAGAACGTACAATACGGTTTGATGAGACGATAGAACCTGGCGCGATTCGTGCCCACGACAGTGATCGCAAGTTGCTCGCCTATGACCATCACCGAATCATTTGCCGTTTGCCACTGAACCGGCGGCTCGAGACTTTCGGCAACTTGAAGAACAAAGTTTGTGGCCTGGCTCGCCCAAGTGATCTCCACACGGTTATTGCTGACCGGTCGAATCGAGAGGAGCGGCTGTGACGCGAGGATCCAGTTCAAGACAATGGCGCCCATCGGAGGCGCGTCAGAATTGAAGTCAGGAAAGATCTTGCCATCGACTGCGATGAGATAGTCTCTTCCAGTTTCCCCGGTGAAGGACAAATTACTGGTTGTGCGACCGTCATCGTCGTCGTTGACTG
>JBDTOW010000500.1:0-4372 GCA_039933075.1 Verrucomicrobiota bacterium
GAGTGTATCCCTTCAAGTTCTTTAAACCCTATCGGGAAATTGAACTGAATGTCGACGCACGCCTTCGCGTAATGGGCAAGTTCGTTCTTCTCGCGGCTCTGCCAATGACAGCCGAGGGACGTTGCCGGCAGGCCGATGCTGTGATACCACTTGAGGCGCTGGTCGACCCAATAGCGATGCCAGACTTCCCAGCCCCAATTCGGCTGCGGGTTCGAGAGATCCATGCCTTCAGAAAACTTGACCACCGAGCCGGCGATCTTCTCCACGATTTCATCCGGCTTGATAAAAAACTCGAGCTCCATTTGCTCGAACTCACGCGAGCGAAAGGTAAAGTTGCGCGGGTTGATCTCATTGCGAAACGCCTTGCCGATCTGGGCGACACCGAAGGGTACCTTCTGGCGCGCCGTTTCGAGGACGCTTTTGAACTGCGCGAAGATCGCTTGCGCGGTTTCGGGGCGAAGGAAAGCAACACTGTCCTCGCTCTCCACCGGGCCGACGTACGTTTTAAACATCAGGTTGAATTGGCGAGGTTCGGTTAACAGGCTGCCGCATTCGTTGCAATAGCGTATGGTGTTCACGAGCTTCTCGCTCCTTTCACCAACGGGAACAACCGACGCGGGCATTCGGCGTTGGTAATGATGTCTGGCGTTGTTCCGAGCATAATCAGGATGTTTGTCCTCCGGGAAGAGGACAGAATAAGCATCGTGGCACGTCATACTCTGCTCTATCCGTTGATCAAGGTCCGCGACAAGCATCAGCGGATTCTCAGCCGGCTTCACAGACTCCCGCGAGGAAATCGCTACGTATTCCGGGAAGAGCTTTTGTTCGACTTCTGACTGCTTCGTTTCTTCCATCGCTTTTTTGATACGAAGCAGAATTTCTGTAACCAAACCTCCGGCGCCTTTATAGTGATAAGCGGCTCCAGTCAGCGCCTCTATTTGATCGGCACGAAAACGCTTTTTACAGCCGAGGCAATCCACCATCGGATCGCTGAACGTGGTGGTATGACCGCTGGCCTCCCAGATTTTGGGATGCATGATGATGCTGGCGTCGAGGCCCACGATGTCATCGCGTTGCTGGGTCAGGCAGCGCCACCAGTACTCTTTGACGTTGCGCTTAAGTTCCGCGCCAAGCGGGCCGTAATCCCAAAACCCGTTGATTCCGCCGTAGATTTCCGACGACTGGAAAATAAACCCCCTGCGTTTGCAGAGCGAAACGATCTTTTCCATCAACTCGTTGACTTTCGGTTCAGCCATAAAGAAAGAGCGTGCAGTTTTGGTTAACCTGCGGGCGATGTCAAGGCGGGGAGGCGAACGATTGACACTCCCCTGCCCCGCTCTTAATTTCACGTGTGATGTTCAAACTTGTTTCAGCGTACGACCCGGCCGGCGATCAGCCTCAGGCCATCGCCAAGCTGACGGAAGGCCTTCTGGCGGGCGCAAAACATCAGACACTGCTTGGCGTGACCGGCTCGGGCAAAACGTTTACCATCGCAAATGTCATTCAAAATGTGAATCGCCCGACGCTGGTGATCTCGCACAACAAGACTTTGGCGGCACAACTCTACGCCGAATTCAAAAGCTTTTTCCCGAACAACGCGGTCGAGTACTTCGTCAGCTATTTCGATTATTATCAGCCGGAAGCTTACATCCCGCGCACGGACACCTTCATCGAGAAGGATTCCAGCATTAACGAGGAGATCGAACGCTTGCGCCTTTCGACCATGAGCTCGCTATTCGCCCGGCGCGATGTGATTGTGGTGGCCAGTGTCTCGTGTATCTACGGCACCGGCAGCAAGGAAGATTACGAATCCATGGTGGTGCCGTTGCGGGCGGGCCAGGAAATAAGCCGGGACCAACTCCTCGGCCGCCTGGTCGACGTGCAGTACAATCGCAACGACATCGAATTCACCCGCGGCCAATTCCGGGTGCGCGGTGACACCGTCGAGGTTTGTCCGGCCGGAACCGAGGACGCCTTGCGGATTGAATTCTTTGGCGAACAGATCGATCGCATCACCCGTTTCGAACCGTTAACCGGCGAAAAGATCGAATCGCTGGACGCTGTCACGATTTACCCGGGCAAACAATTCGTTACCCCGGGCGAGAAGTTGAAACGCGCCGCGCTCTCGATTCGCGAAGAGTTGACCGAACGGATCGCCTGGTTTGAGAAACAAGGCAAGCTCCTCGAAGCTCAACGCGTCAAGATGCGAACCGAATACGACCTGGAAATGATGCTCGAGATGGGTTTCTGTTCAGGCATCGAAAATTATTCACGGCACATCAGCGGCCGTGCGCCCGGCTCTCGCCCGTGCACGTTGATGGATTTTTTTCCACCCGATTGCCTCCTGGTGATTGACGAATCGCACGCCACGATCCCGCAAATTGGCGGAATGTACGCCGGCGATCGCTCACGCAAAACCGTCCTCGTGGAATACGGATTCCGTCTTCCCAGCGCGCTCGACAATAGGCCGTTGGACTTCGCGGAATTCCAATCCATGCAGAGCCAGACGATGTATGTGAGCGCGACGCCGGCCGAACGCGAAATTGAATGGTCCCAGGGCCGCGTGGCCGAACAGATCGTGCGTCCCACCGGCCTGATCGATCCCAAGGCGACGGTGAAGCCCTTGAAGGGCCAGATTGACGATTTGATCGAGGAGGCGCGCAAACGGGTGGACAAGAAAGAACGCGTCCTGGTGACCACGCTGACGAAGCGCACCGCGGAAGAATTGACCGATTACCTGCGCGATATCGGCATCAATGTTCGCTACCTGCACAGCGAAATTGACGCGATCGAACGGGTGGAAATCCTCCGGGCGCTGCGCCGAGGCGATTTTGATGTGCTCGTGGGGATCAACCTGCTCCGCGAAGGACTGGACATTCCGGAGGTTTCTCTGGTGGCGATTCTCGATGCGGACAAGGAAGGTTACTTGCGTTCGACCACGAGCTTGATTCAGACGGCCGGACGCGCCGCGCGCCACTTAAACGGCGAAGTCATCCTGTACGCCGATGTGATGACGCGGAGCATTCAAAAGTTTCTGGCTACCTGCGAGTATCGGCGCCAAAAGCAGCTCGCTTACAATCGGGAGCACAACATCACCCCGCGGAGTGTGAGTCGCGCCATCGAGGAAAGTCTGTCACTCCATGGCCAGGGCGCGCAGAAGGCGGCGTCGGTGATCAACGAATCCGGAGGCAATTTCGACCTGACCGAAACCATTCGCGAGATCGAATTGGAAATGCTGGAGGCGGCGAACAACCTGGAGTTCGAAAAAGCGGCCTTGCTTCGCGATCAACTCCGCGAACTCAAACGAGGCCTGGATCCCGGCAGCGAAGCGGGCCCCGGCAGCCAGAAGCCAAGCTCGACCAGTTATGGGAAATCTACGGGCCGTCGAAAGCGGCGCCCAAGTGTCGCGGTGAAAGGATAAGTTGCTTGAGCCACCGGCTGAGGGAACCGGGCGTGCACCGAGCCTCGCAACCTACGCATCTGCGCGCTGAAACCTAGCCAAGGATGACGTCCAGATGCGCGGTGTCAGCCTGCCTGAAACGATCCGCTTAAGGCGCCGCACAAGCTGCCTGGCGGTTGGCTTACTCATGCGAACAGCCCCTTTTGGCGCCCCGGCTCATCCATTTAATTCCACGACAAATCCTCGGGCGCCCCGGCGAGGAGCCGGTATTTCCAGCCCATTTCGCGGAGGAGGGCCTGCCAGAGTTGCCTGGGATCGGTGTTGAAGATCAGGTCCAGCGATGCGGGGTGCGTCAGCCATGCCTGGCGTTTCATCTCGTCTTCGAGCTGGCCGGGGCTCCAGCCGGAGTAGCCCGCATAAACCCGAATCTTCTGCGTGGATGAATACGACTCACTGAGCTCGGCCAGCGAATCGAGTGAATGACCCAGATTTAAATTAGGAAAAACATTGGCATCGGGCACATAGCTGTCGGTGTGCAAAAAACTCATGGCCGCGGGTTGCACTGGACCGCCCAGATAAAGAGTTTCCTTTTTCAAAGTCTCCGGCAGGTTTGCAACCAGCATGTCCCCGACCGAGTTCTCGCTGGGCCGATTCAAGACGAGGCCAAATGCCCCCTCGGAATCATGCTGGCAGATCAACACGACCGTCCGATTGAAAAAAGAACCCCGCAGTTTGCCCCCATCCAGCAGCAAATGGCCTTTTAGCAATTTTATCGACTCGGTCATCTGGTCAAACCTTCGTTTTTACCTACTTCAACAACTCCTGCGCGGCCTCGATCAGCTTATCCGCTGTCAGCCCATGATGTTTGTAGAGATCTTCGGCGACGTACGCCGATTGCCCGAACTCGCCTTTGATTCCGAGCGATCGGACCCGATGAGCGATGCCAGCTTGCGAAAGCGCATGCGAAAGCTG
>JBDTOW010000501.1:0-4368 GCA_039933075.1 Verrucomicrobiota bacterium
GCGCGATCAGCGTTTGGTCTTTCCGATCTCCGCCGACAGCGGCAAGGATCAATTCCCCTCCACATCGCGGCGGAATTTTTTTCAGTTCCAGGGGCTGAAGCCTGGCAATTATGCGCTCCTGGCCGACGGAAAGGAGCTCCTGATTCTCCCGGAGAAGGGATGGGAGGCCGGCAGGGCAATTCTTCGCGGACCTCAGCCGTACCTGGCCGACTTGTTGCGCGAAACCATTATCCGGAAGAACGAACTCTTCTTTCATCGCTGGCGCCCGGAAAATCGGACATATCTGTTTGGTTTCCGCAAATACGAGCAAGGACAGAACGCCCGGGAAATCCCGCAGTTTGACCCGCTGGTCCAGGCCGAGGAGCAGACAATCGCCAAATTGCGCAAACCCGTGAAGCACACCTTCGAGATCGTGCGCACCGATAAACCGGCGGATCTCAAACCGAGATACGACGAGGAGCTCAAATATGATGCCGAGGCCGAAACGGGACTTGCCTCGACGGTGAAAGAAAAAACATTCCCGTTCACGCCTCAGCCCTTGCCTGAATTCGAGATCGCGCCCGAGCTCGAGATCAATCTTTTCGCTGAAAATCCTCAATTGGCCAAACCAATCCAGATGAACTTCGATCCCAAAGGGCGGTTATGGGTCGCCAGTTCGTCGGTCTATCCCCAGATCGAGCCGGGCCAGAAGGCCGACGACAAGATCTTGATCCTGGAAGACACCGACGGCGATGGTAAGGCCGACAAGTCAACCGTCTTCGTTGATGGCTTGCTTATTCCCACGGGCGTCGAACCGGGGGATGGCGGCTGTTACGTCGGGCAAAGCACCGAAGTGCTCCATTTTAAAGACAAGAACGGGGACGACAAAGCGGACGAGAAACGCATTTTGCTGTCCGGATTCGGCACCGAGGACACCCATCACATCGTGCATACACTGCGCTGGGGACCCGACGGTCTGCTCAACATGAATCAATCGATTTACATCCACACCCACACCGAGACGCCCTACGGAGTTGTGCGCTTGAATAGTGGCGGTGTGCTTCAACTTCGCCCGGCGACGGGAGAGTTGGGCATTTTCCTTCGCGGCTTCTGCAATCCCTGGGGACACGACTTCGACGAGTACGGGCAGTCGTTCGTCACGGACGGCGCCGGTTTTCAAGGAGTGAGTTGGGGTCTGCCCGGCGCGATGTATTTCACTTATGCCGGGGCACGCCGTGAACTGCAAAGCATCAGCCCCGGCAGCTATCCGAAGTTCGCCGGCCTGGAGATGATTTACAGCAAACATTTCCCCGACGACTGGCAGGGCAGCGTGGTCACTTGTGATTTCCGGGCGAACCGCATCGTGCGCTTCTCCATCACCGAGCAAGGCTCGGGTTATGTCGCCAGGGAAATGCCGGACTTGCTGCGCACGACGAACGTGACTTTCCGGCCTATCGACGTAAAACTTGGACCGGACGGAGCTCTGTATATCGCCGACTGGTCCAATCCGATCATTAACCACGGCGAAGTTGATTTTCGCGACTCGCGCCGGGATCGCGTGCACGGTCGCATCTGGCGGGTAACGGCCAAGGGACGGCCCCTGCTCGAAAAGCCGTCACTCATTAACGCCGGGAACATGGCGCTGCTCGATCAATTGCTGTCGCCGAATGCTTACAATCGCGCTCAATCGCGGCGTGTTCTGACCGAGCGCGGCACGAACATCGTTGCGGACCTCAAACAATGGACGCTTTCACAAAACAGTGAGAAAGCGCTGCTTGAAGCGCTTTGGATGCATCAATCGATCAATCTCGTCGAGCCGGAGTTGCTCAAAAAATTGCTCGCCGCCACGGGCGGCCACATCCGCGCCGCCGCCACCCGAGTCTTGAGCGCCTGGCAGAATCGGATTAACAACCCGATCGAGCTGCTTGCCGAACGAATTGCTGATGAGCAACCGCGTGTTCGCGTGGAAGCCATGCGAGCGGTGAGCAAGATCCCCAGCGCACGCTCGGCCGACTTGATTCTGGGCGCATTAGACAGGCCAATGGATCCGTTCATTGATTACGCAGTGTGGCTGAGCATTAACGACGTCGCGAAGCCGTGGGTTGAAGCCTTGCAAAGCGGCGCCTGGAAACCGGACGGCCGCGAAAACCAACTCACCTTTGGTTTGAAATCGATCGAACCATCACTGGCCGGTTCCGTCCTCGCGAAATTTCTACGGGACAAGCCGCTCACGCGCGACGGCGGGCCATGGATCGAGTTGATTGGCCACGCGGCAGGCCCTGCCGAATTGCGTCAGCTATTCGATCAACTCGTGAACAACGGCTTTGACGCGGCCGCAAGTTTGCGCGCGATCACCGCGTTGTCCGAAGCCGCTCGTCTGCGCAGTGCCCGACCGGAAGGCGATTTGACAGCCATCAATGGCTTGTTTTCTGTCCCTAACGAAAAAATCCAAACCACGGCGATTCGGCTGGCGGGCACGTGGAAGCTGACAACCTTCACGGAGCAATTTTTAAAGCTCGGCGCGGACCCAACAGTGCCGGCTCAAGTGCGACAGGCTGCCCTTGCCAGCCTGCGAGACTTTGGCGGCCCGGAAGTCGTCGCTGGACTTCGATCCATTGCTGGCAAATCAAGTCCGATCGAGATCCGGCGGCAAGCCGTCGTGACTTTGGCCGCGTTGGATTTGGAAAAGGCAATGCCGGATGCCGTTGACGTCATCATGTCGATGACTGACGAAAACGAAGCATTGAGCGTGTGGCGTTCACTCCTCGACATCAAAGGAGCTGGTGACGCCCTCGTCAAAGCCCTGCCCAAAACGGCCATTCCAGAAATACCGGCCAAGGCAGGCATGCGCGCGGCCCGCGAAGGCGGGAGGAAGGAGCAGGCATTGGTGCTCGGGTTGGCTCAAGGTGCAGGTCTTCCCCAACCCGAACAGGAATTCTCTCAATGGGAATTCCTGGGGCTGGCGGAAAGAACTTTGGCGGACGGCGATGCGGTCCGGGGCGAGAAAATTTACCGGCGCGTCGAGTTGGGCTGCATCACATGTCATTCGATCGGCGGCGCCGGCGGCAAAGTCGGGCCGGATTTGACGTCGATTGGCGCCAGCGCGCCATTGGACTACGTGATCGAATCCATTTTCGTTCCCAACTCGAAAATCAAGGAGGGCTTTCACTCGCTGCTGATTCAAACGAAGAACGATCAAGAGTTCAGCGGGATATTAGTCCGCGAAGACGGCAACGAACTCGTCTTGCGGAACGCCGTCAACCAGGAAGTTTCCGTTCCGAAAAGTGAAATCAAGTCTCGGACCAATGGCGGTTCGCTGATGCCGTCGGGCCTGATCGATAATCTGACTACCCGGGATCGCCTGGACCTGTTCCGGTTCCTCAGCGAGCTGGGCAAACCGGGACCCTATGATGCCTCGAGAGGCAACGTCGCCCGCGTCTGGAAAATCCATAGTGGCGCCAATGACCGGAAGCAAGCAGACGCGGAAAGTCTCAAGAAGGGAGACTCGAAACTGACCGGTTGGTCGCCGGTTTACGCGATGGTAGATGGTCGATTGCCCAAACAAGATCTGGAAACTCAGGCCTCACTTGCTGGGAGCGGCTCCGCGAGCCCGGTATACGCCGCGACGCAATTTCAAGTGCCGAACTCAGGCATGGTGAGGTTGAGGCTCGACGCGCCGGCGGGATCCGAGGTCTGGATTGACGGAGCGCCAGTAAAAGTCGCAGGTGAAATCAGCGCTGATCTTAAGTCAGGAATGCGCACCATTGTAGTCAAACTCGATCCAAAGGATCTGTCCGATCATCTTCGGCTCGAATCCGACGATGGAACTTTCCTCGCAAACTAATGGCTTCGAGAAAGTCTGAGCGATGTTGGAGGTGCCGAACGAGGATTCGAAATGAACCGTGACCGGGGACCGCTGCTTTTGCGTTTTGGTTTAGCCCGAATTCCGATTTCGGCAGGGACGCCACGCTTCGACGTCACCGCGCCCGAGTGGCGCGGTATCCGCGTCGGTGCACGCCGAGTCCTCGAACAATTTCTTCCGCCCACTCTGCGTGGGCGGGGACAGCGCAGCGCGCTGTCCCTACCGGGTTTGGCGCCTGCGAAATTTCGACTTTCGGGTCTGGTTATCTTGCTCCTCCTTGGCGCGCTCGACGGAAGCTCCGTCCGCGCCGGCAATTGGCCGCAGTTTCTCGGCCCAACGTGCAACGGCGTCGCCGCCGAGACGAACCTCTCGATTTCATGGCCAAAGGAAGGGCCTCCCATCGTCTGGCAACGGAAAGTTGGCCAGGGGTTCAGCGGGCCAGCCGTAGACCGCGGAAAACTTATTCTCTTCCACCGGATCGGTGACAAGGAAACTGTCGAATGCCTCGATGCCAGGACAAGCAAGCC
>JBDTOW010000502.1:0-4363 GCA_039933075.1 Verrucomicrobiota bacterium
CGAGCGCACTGCCACCTGCCGACGTGCCGCCGAATGCAATTCTGCGATACAGCAGATTAAAAATCTGCGCTACGCTAAGCACATACCACGCCGGTATGGCCTCCATCGCGATTCAAAGCATCTTGATACCTGGGTCAACTGGCGCCGCGGCAGAGCCGAACCTACAATCTGGTTTCGTTAAGAGCGAATTCATTTACGGGCAAGCCCCTTTCCCTTCGTGCCACGCTTCCACCATTGTCGAGACCAAAAACGGACTCCTCGCAGCCTGGTTCGGCGGGACTAGCGAGGGCAACTCTGACGTCGGTATCTGGACCTCGCGCCACGAGGGGCGGAGTTGGTCAGCTCCGCTCGAAGTGGCAAACGGAATCCAGCCGGACGCCAAAGTGCGTTACCCATGTTGGAATCCTGTTGTGTTTCAGCCCAGGAACGGTCCGCTGCTGTTGTTCTACAAGGTTGGCCCCAAGCCATCGACCTGGTGGGGCGTGTTGAAGACTTCGAACGACGACGGCAAAACATGGTCCGAACCCCGGCGCCTTCCCGAAGCCATACTTGGTCCGATAAAAAACAAACCGATCGAACTGCGCGACGGGGCAATCTTGTGTCCCTCGAGCACCGAACACGACGGCTGGCGAATTCACATCGAGACCACTCTTGACCATGGCGCAAACTGGCGGCGAACCGAAGCGCTCAATGATGGAAAGGACTTCGCCGCGATTCAGCCGAGTATTTTGACCTACTCGGAGGGCCGGATGCAGCTTCTTTGCCGCAGCAAGCAGGGGAAAATTACCGAGTGCTGGTCCACCGATTCGGGCAAGACCTGGAAGCCGATGACCGCGACAACTTTGCCGAATCCCAACAGTGGCATTGACGCGCTTACCTTGACGGATGGCCGCGCCCTGGTCGTTTGCAATCACACCACGCGCGGACGGAGTCCGTTGAATGTGGCGATTTCGCAAGACGGAAAAGTCTGGCAGGCGGCCCTTGTGCTTGAAGATCAAACGGGAGAGTATTCATATCCTGCGGTGATCCAGAGCGGTGATGGGCTGGTCCACATCACCTATACCTGGAAACGGCAGCGAATCAAACACGCCGTGGTCGATCCGCGAAAACTGGCCTTACGCCCGATTCATAATGGGGAATGGCCGTAACCGCGAGCAGGCTTCATTTGATTGTGATGAAAGGCGTACCGAACTATTCTCGACCCTATGAGAAATTGTTTGACCAAACGTTCTGTCTTCTGCGGTTTTATCCTGGCTTCGATCGCAATCCTGCCTCTGCCACAGTCAGCTACTGCCCAAGTTGAAGTTGTGGAGCAAGAGTCCGGCATTGTGAAATCCGAGTTCGTTGCGGATCCACCGCCGACGCCGTTCAACCACACGTCAACGATTGTGGAGACCCGGGCCGGGTTGGTGGCAGCGTGGGTGGGCGCTTCACGCGAGCGCGCTTTGGATGCGACCATCTGGCTCGCGCGCAACGAAGGCGGCGGATGGGCGCGACCGAAGGAAGTTGCAAACGGGATTCAAGCCAAAGAAGGGCGCCGTTATGCGTGTTGGAATCCAGTCCTGTTCCTGCCGAAAAACGGGCCATTGCTGCTGTTCTACAAAATCGGACCAAGCCCCGAAGGCTGGTGGGGTATGATGAAGACCTCCTGGGATCACGGCCGCTCCTGGTCCAAACCCAGTCGTTTGCCGCAAGGAATCATCGGCCCGGCCCGCAACAAGCCGGTCGAACTTCCGGATGGCACGCTTTTGTGCGGCTCAAGCACGGAGGACGCCGGCTGGCGCGTTCACATGGAACGTACGCCCGACTTCGGCATAACCTGGACGCGCACGGATGCACTCAATAGTGCGATGGAATTTGGCGCCATCCAACCGACGATCCTTTTGCATCACGGCGGACGCATCCAAATGTTATGCCGCACCAAACAAAAGGGCATCGTTGAATCCTGGTCCAAGGACGGCGGCAAAACCTGGAGTCCGCTCGATAAGACACGGCTGCCCAATCCAAACAGTGCTATCGACGGCGTGGTATTGCGAGACGGTCGTGCGTTGCTGGTTTACAATCATTCGACCGAAGATCGCCACATGCTCAACGTAGCCGTCTCAACAGGTGGCGAGCACTGGCAAGCGGCCCTGATCCTGGAGAATCAACCCGGAGATTACTATTATCCGGCGGCGATTCAATCGAGCGATGGCCTGGTCCATATCACCTACACATCGAATCGGGACCGCGTCAAACATGTCGTGATCGATCCGGCGAAGCTGAATGTTCGTGAGATGCCCGCCGGCCAATGGCCGTAGTAACCATGGACATTTTGATCACCGAAGAGGTCGAGGGCGACGCCATCGAGCGCTTGAGTGAAACGTATGAGGTTTTCCGCGACGCCATGCTTTGGGAGGACGAGGCCAAATTGAAGGCTGCCATTCACGACGCCCGAATTCTCGTGATCCGGAATCAGACTCGCGTGACAGCTCCCTTGCTCGAGGCGGCGGAAAAACTCATCGGCATCGGCCGCATCGGCGTCGGACTGGATAACATTGACATGCCCGCCGTGTCGGAACGAGGCGTCGTGGTCATCGCTCCGCTCGACGCGAACGCCACGAGCGTGGCCGAGTTGACGCTTGGTTTGATTCTCGCGCTGGCGCGCAAAATTCCCGCCGCGGATCGCTTAACCAGGACCGGCCATTGGAATCGCCGGGAATTCACCGGGATGGAACTGGCGGGCAAAACGCTGGCGATTTGCGGATTTGGCCGCATCGGCCGGAAAGTGGCGCATCTCGCCCGTGCGTTCGGGATGCAGGTGGTTGTTCATGACCCGTATGTCAAGCCCACTTCGCCATTGCTTCACGACACAGGCGTTACCCTCTGCCATCGTCTTGAAGATGGTCTGGCGGAGGCGGACTTTGTAACGGCGCATTCCCCGCTGACGCCAGAGACGCGGCACCTCTTTAATACGCTGACTTTCGCAACCATGAAACGCGGAGCTTTTTTCATTAACACCTCGCGCGGCGGAGTCGTGGACGAACGCGCGTTGCTCGAGGCATTGCGCAGCGGTCAGCTTGGAGGCGCTGCGCTGGACGTGCGCGAGATCGAACCTCCTGGCGCACGGGCCGAGTTCGAAACGATGGAAAATGTCGTGCTCACCCCTCACATTGGCTCGTTCACGCAGGAGGCCCAAAGCCGGACCGTAAATGCCGTGGCGTCGGATGTCGAACGGCTCCTGCGCGGGACACCGGCGATCAACTTCGTGAATTTCCCCTTGCCACGCCGGTGAAAATGCGAACGAGTCGCTGCTACGCGGCGGGGACATCGCACCGCGATGTCCCGACCAAATTCAGATTCACAGGAAGAGGGGCCACCGAGGAAATCCATTCTCAATCATGGTTTGCGACACTCTTTTCAAGCGCACGCTCAAGCTCCACTATGCGCCTTTTCAGAGGCTCGATCACCTGGCGGATCTCCTCCTCGGTGTAGCGCGGCGTGATGTACTGCGGGCAGTTCCAATCGAAGGAAAGGACGTCGATGAGGAACAGACGTTCGACTTTTCCGCGCAGCTCAGGCGTGGGAGTCAGTTGATCCGCGAGGTCCTTGTGCCCCATGGCGTCGAGCACGCGGGCGTGGCCGAGGATCTTCAGACGTTCACGACGCGGATAATCCATGAGAAACAGCGACACTCGATCGCTACTGGCCAGGTTGCCGGTGCTCAGTAGCTGGCGGTTGCCTTTGAAGTCGGCGAAGCCCAGCGTCTGCGGGCCGAGCACCTTTAAGAATCCCGCGGGTCCGCCGCGATGTTGCAGGTATGGCCAGCCGTCGCTCGTGACCGTCGCCATATAGAAACTGTCGCGGCGGGCGATGAATTCCACTTCTTCGGCGGTGAGCGGGTCACGCTCTGGCTGTGGAGGAATGAGTTGCGGCCGCCCGTAATAGTGCTCCTGCGCGGCGAGCACTTCGGGCGTGAAATGAGTCTCAAGGTAACGGCCAGCCATACGAATTGCGATTGTTTGAATGTTTTTTAGCGAAGCAGACCGTCAATTCATGCCTTGCCACCAAACGTGACGTGATCGTCGAGGTCCAGATAGTCGAACCAGGTTTTCACGTCCTCGCGGGTTTTGCTCAGCGGGCCGACGCGGCTGGCGAAAAACTCCAGCGTTTCCACGTCGCCGTCGGGGCTACGCTCGTTATGGTAGGCGCTCCATTGCTGGATTTCCCACGGGTCGCGTTTATGCGGCGCGGTCTCCTGCACCCATGCCAGGATCTCGCCGTCGCCCTTGCCCGCAGCGAGTTCAGCCTTCAATGCCTCGGGCGTGACGCCGGTAAACCGAAACCAGTGCCGGTCCATCGGATTGTTGTATTTGTACTCGCC
>JBDTOW010000503.1:0-4360 GCA_039933075.1 Verrucomicrobiota bacterium
ATGCCATATTGCAAACAGGTCGAATAAATATTCGGGAAACGCTCCATAACGAAGCGCGCCGGCTTGTGGGTGATGTCGAGCAAAACGTGATCCGTCCCGCTGCGCTTCATTTCACTGTCAATCGCGCGGGCGACGACGTCGCGAGGCGCGAGCGATTTTAACGGATGGAACTTGTCCATGAATTCGACGCCTTCGACGGTTTTGAGCACGCCCCCTTCGCCACGCACCGCTTCGCTGATCAGAAATGATTTCGCCTTGGGATGATACAGGCAGGTGGGATGGAACTGGATGAATTCCATGTTCGCGATCGGCGCGCCCGCGCGGTACGCCATCGCGACGCCGTCGCCGGTCGCAATGTCCGGATTGGTCGTGTAAAGATAGACCTTGCCGCAGCCGCCGGTTGCCAGCAAAACGATGGGCGCGCTGAAGGTTTCGACCTGGCCGGTCCGCGGGTCGAGCACATAGACCCCTAGACAACGATTCGGCGCCGCGCGTCCGAGTTTCTGCGTCACGATCAGGTCGATGGCAATGTGGTCCTCGAAGATCTCGATGTTCGGCTGGGCGGCGGCGGCATTGAGCAGCGCGCGCTCGATTTCCCGCCCTGTCACATCCTTGGCATGCAGGATGCGGCGTTTGGAATGCCCGCCCTCCTTCCCAAGATCGAGCTCACGCACCCCATTGGAGCGGGGAATCTCCCGTTCGGAGAAACGCATTCCCAACTCGATCAATTCAGCGATTCGCGCCGGGCCTTCTTCGATAATCGTCCGGACGACATCCTCACGACAAAGCCCCGCGCCGGCTTCCAGGGTGTCCCGGACATGCATCTCGAAGGAATCCTCCTTGCTGGTGACTGCCGCAATCCCGCCTTGTGCGTAGTTCGTGTTGGATTCCGCGCGGTTCTTTTTTGTGATCACCGCCACTCGCCCCCGCGGCGCAACTTTGAGCGCGAAGAAAAGCCCCGCAATTCCGCTTCCCAGCACAAGATAATCAAATTGTTTCATGCGGCAGTCTAGAGTGGCGAATTGTCGATCAACCTGGTCTTCCCAATAAACACTGCCAAAGCCATGTGCACCCCGCGCACCACCTTCGATACCGGTTGCAAAGTCTTTGGGTCGAAAAACTCGACGTAATCAACCCGCGCCGAAGGTTGGCGTTGAATAAACTTCTCGAGCGCGGTCTTCAATCGCCTGGCCGCGATACCCGTTTCGGAAGCGCGCACTATCTGGCGCGCCGTTTGGATCGCCTCCCACAACACGGTCGCTTGTTTTCGGTCCTCGGATGAAAGGTATTGGTTACGCGAACTCATTGCCAGGCCGTCCGGTTCGCGGTGGATTGCGCCCATCACAATTTTTACCGGGAAATTCAAATCATCCACCATTCGTCGAATGACGGCGGCTTGTTGGAAATCCTTCGCGCCAAAAACGGCGATGTCCGGCAAAACGATATTGAAAAGTTTCGCCACCACGGTCGTCACTCCGCGGAAATGCGTCGGCCGTGACCCGCCCTCCATCGGCCGCGACAAAACCTCCTCCACGACATAAGTGCTGTGGTTGCCCAAATCGCGGCCGGGATACATCTCCCGGTCGGACGGCACAAAAAGCGCGTCCACGCCGGCGTCGCGGCACATGCCTCTGTCGCGAGCAAAATTCCGGGGATATCTCGACAAATCGTCCTGAGGCCCGAACTGCGTTGGATTGACATACACACTCACCACCACCTTGCCTCGCTGGCCGACGCGTTGGCGGGCTCGGCTCATCAAACTGACATGGCCGGCGTGCAAATAACCCATGGTCGGCACGAAGCCAACGGGCACTCGATCCACCTTCCAGCGGATCGCCTGCCGTTGCATCGCGGCTACGGATCTAACGATTCGCATAGGAAAAGGTGGGCAAGCGCTGGCAAAGTATCAATGTTATTGTCAATCCGTGTCCCAACCACTAAAAACATTCATGAACACCTTTCTAATTATGCCGAAATGTCCGTTCTCCGCATTCGTGGCACTTTGTCTCTTCGCGTCCGCTAATACTCTCGTGGCCCAAACCGACGCCGGCAAACCATTACCTGACAAACCGGGCCGGGGCGGTTGGGTTCGTTTGTTTGACGGGAAAACGTTGAGCGGTTGGACGGCGCCGGACGCCGGACAGTGGGAGGTCAAGGATGGCGTGTTGATTGGTCAGGGACCGGTCAGCCACCTCTTCAGCCCGAGTACCTACACGAACCTGGAATTGAAAGCCGAAGTGAAGCTGAATCACACGGGCAATAGCGGAATGTATATTCGCGCGACCTACGGCAAAGGCTGGCCGAAGGGCTATGAAACTCAGGTCGAAAATACCAGCAGTGATCCGCAAAGAACGGGCAGCCTGTATAATTTCCACAAAGTTGGAGAACAATTGGTGGCGGATGACACCTGGTGGACGCAGCACGTCATCGCCATCGGCAATCGGATCATTATCAAGGTGAACGATAAGATCGTGACCGATTACGTGGACGACAAGAAAACTTATATCTCCGGCCACCTGGCCCTCCAACAACATAATCAAGGCAGCGTGGTGCAATATCGGAATGTGGTGGTGAAACCGCTGCCGGAGGACGAAAAAGCCGCCTTGGCCATAGCCAGGAAAGACATTCCTGAACTGAAATAGAACTTAATAAAAGATAAAGACGCGAAAGAGATCTTCGCGTCTTTGCTCTTTCAGAGTGATTTAGCGGCGAAACTGTATGGGCGCCGTTTGCGGTCGCTCATCAGCGCACGGCGCGTTGGTCGGCGCGTTCGGAACCTCGCTATTGGGAGATGCCAGATTATTCGCCAACAGATACCCTTCCACTTCCTCACCGCTAACATCGGCAAGCATGTGCCCGTTGATCTCGACACAGGGACTTAGCATCTGTCCACTTTTTTCGATCATTTCCTGCCGCTGAAACGGATCATTGATAATGTCGCGATCCTCGTAGGGCAGATTGTATTTCGTCATTATGGCGCGCACACCTTGACTCCAGCCACACGAAGGTTTCAAGTAGGCGGTAATTTTTGGTTTTGTCATAGTCTTAGAATCTTTCCTGTATAACCTGCCAAATCCTCCCGAAATGGCAACTCTTTCCTCGAGCACGGGGCGTTGCCACAAGTGGCTCCATCTCACTTTTGGGAAGTCCCTACCAAATGCCAGACAAAAGCCGATAGCGCACTTTGCGCGCGTATTCCGGGTAGCCGGCCAATTCGGAATGCAAAAATCGGTCCTCCAGAATAGTGCGGCGAACCATGACTCCAACGACCCCCATGGCCGGCAGCAGCGCCCACCACGAACCCAGAGCGATCGCACCGCAGAGAGCGCTGCCGGCGCTTCCCAAATAGCCCGGATGACGGATGAACTGATACGGTCCACTGGTAATCAAGTGGTGTCCGCGTTCCGTTTGAACTCGCACAACTGGCGAGAAAAACGGATTTTGCGTCAATGCCCACAAAGCCAGGCCGAGTGACGCGGTGAAGCCAGCCAGACCAAGAATTTGCCAACCGCGCGCAACGGTCGCAGAACCGTGCCAGCGAATATCCAACCCGGCCATCGCCCAAAAACCGACCATAAACGGGAGCATGGCCCAACGAATTTGTCGATCGATACCACCCGGTGCCGGGCTCATCCGTTCCCGGCGCAACTCCGGAGTCATGAGAATTTGGGCCAGGACAATGAAGGCTGCGTAAATTCCCAGGCAGGTCCAGGCCAACGGCAGATCCCAGCGGCCCGCCGAACCAAAGAACGTTCCTGTCATCAATGTAAAAATTCCGAGCAAAACGAGGATCGTCTTCATCCATTGATTCGGGCCCGTTCTCACCATGATGCCTTTCGTGCGCGGACCGCGGTTGAGACAATGAGCCGGCTCCGCGGCTACTTGTTGAACCGGAAATTCACGACGTCATAGTCCTGCACCACGTACGTCTTGAGCTCGAGACGCTGTTTGCCGGCGCGTTTCGCCTGCGTCTCGCCGCCGGCTTCGACAAAGTCCGCGAAGCTGATGATCTCGGCGCGGATGAAGCCCTTTATGCTTGCCCAGCGCAATGCCGGAGATGCCAAACAGACAAATCTTCATCCACCCTGCTTAGGCGCGCCGGGGTGCGCGGTCAAGAATTGAACCCGAATTCCGAAATCGGTAGTGACGCCGCGTGGCGGCACCCTCGCGCACGAACCGGCGCGCTACGAGAGCAGCAGGTACGCCAAATCTTCGAACAATTTCTTCCGCCCGCTCCGGGCGGGGCCAGCGCAGCGCGCTGGTATGTGTTTAGCGTGCTGCCAGCGTCCCGCTGGCAGAGGCGTATATTGCGACTATCTCTCGGCAAATCAGTGGGAGAAAGCATCAACACGCGCGGTTT
>JBDTOW010000504.1:0-4359 GCA_039933075.1 Verrucomicrobiota bacterium
CCTAAATTACCGTCGATGTTTTACAAATGAAATTTCTAACCATTTGGCTATTGGCAGGCGTTTTGTTCATCGTCGCTGGTCAGACACAGGCGCAGGTCGTTAATGGCATCGCGGCGATTGTGAATGAAGCCATTATCACTCACGATGATGTGCTGAATGACGTGGCGCGAGTGTGGGAACTGCTGGAACGCACCTACAGCCGGCAGCCCGAGATTCTGAACCAGAAAAAGCTCGAGACTTACAAGCAGAGCATGGAGGAACTGGTGCAGCGCAAACTGATCCTTCACGAGTTCAAGACGGCCGGATACATGCTCCCGGAAAGCGTGATCGAGGATAACATTAATGATCGCATCCGTGAACAGTACGGCGATCGCGTCAAGCTGACCAAGTCGCTGCAAGCTCAGGGCATCACCTACGAAACGTACCGCCAGCAAATCCGCGAACTTTTCATTGTGGATGCGATGCGGAGAAAAAATATCAATTCGGGAATCATCATCTCACCTTACAAAATCGAACACTATTACGAGACACACCAGGACGAGTTCAAGATGGAGGACCAGGTCAAGCTGCGCATGATTTTCCTGGATAAATCCAAACACGAGGCCGGAGACAAGCTCGCCAAAGAAATCAGCACCAAGCTGGACGAAGGAATTCCTTTTGCGGAGATGGCGACGGTCTACTCGGACGAAACGCAAGCCAGTCAGGGGGGCGACCGGGGCTGGCTGGAAAGAAAAAAACTCAGGCCCGAACTTGACGCGGTAGCCTTTTCCCTGAAAGCCGGACAGCGCAGTGGCGTGATCGAGCAGCCCGAGGGCTATTATCTGATGCTCGTCGAGGACGCGCACGCCGCCCACATCAAGCCGCTGAACGAAGTGCGCGGCGACATAGACCGGAATCTCATGGTCATGGAAAACACGCGGTTGCGCGAGAAGTGGATTTCCCGCCTGAGGGCAAAATCATTCGTGCGATATTTCTAACCGACAGGCCGCCGATTTGACCTTCTGGATCCTGTGCTTTGGGTCGCTGAGTTGCGACCGTCTGCCGGCCGCTCGCGACGCCGGGCTGAGTTGTCCGCTATGACCGGGTGGATTGGCATAACCGTCGGTGACGTTACCGGAATCGGTCCCGAGGTCACCCTCAAGGCGCTGGCATCCGAAACCAGGGCGGATGACACGCGCTATTTGGTGATAGGAAACGTCGCTTGGCTCAAACGACTTCACGCACAGCTCCACTGCGAGTTCCCTTTACAAGAGTACCCAGGTTCGGACAGTGCGGGACGAGTGTTTGTCTTCGATCCGTGCGCGGATCTTTTGCCTGGCACCCTGGCGTCGGGCGCTCCGGCGGCGGCCGGGGCTGCGCTTGCGTGGCTGACGGAGGGAGCAAATCGTTGTTTGCAAAATAAGTTGGATGCGCTGGTCACGGCTCCGGTCAACAAGGAAGCGATCCTCCGCGCAGGCCACGCCTTCATCGGCCAGACCGAGTTCCTCTCAAATCTGGCTGGCACGGAGCGCACGGCGATGATGCTGCTGGGTGAGGATGATCGCGGGCGCTGGCTGCGCGTGGCTCTGGCGACGACGCATCTGCCCTTAAAAGCAGTGGCCGGCCACCTTGAGCAGTCGAAAATTGAACTGGTGATTGAACTGGCCGCTCGGGCCTGCAACGAGCTCGGACTCGAGCGCGCGCGAATTGCTGTTTGCGGCCTGAACCCTCACGCTGGAGAAGGCGGCTTGCTGGGGGACGAAGAGTTAACTGTCATTGCTCCCGCCGTGCGCGCAGCTCAGAGCTGCGGTTTGCAAGTCGTGGGCCCGCTCGCGGCGGACACGTTATTCTACCACGCCTATCGCGGGGATTATGACGCAATGGTGGCGATGTATCATGACCAGGGACTGGTACCGTTGAAGATGATCGGATTCGAGACCGGTGTGAATTGGACTCTGGGTTTGCCATTCATCCGCACTTCTCCCGATCACGGCACCGCTTATGATATCGCCGGACGCGGAATGGCAAATCCAGCCAGCTTGCTCGCGGCGATTCATCTGGCAAAAAAATTAGCCCGCAGCCGGACCTGAGTGGTCTTCTAGCTGCGGGTTGATTGATAGAGCGTGGGGGCGAGCTTATTTCTCGGCCAAGTCAATCTTGGTGGGCGTCAGTTCCATTTTCCCGTCGACTTCTTTGACGGTGCCCGTGACTTTGACCTTCTCGGTGCTCGTGCATACTTTTCCGTGAAACTTTTTGCTCACGTCGTTATGCACCAGGTAATAAGTGACGGTCTTGCCGCCTTCCTTTACTTTGACGGCGTTCTGGCACGATTTAGCTTCTTTGAGTTCGCACTTGGCGCACATCCCATCGCCCGTGATCGTCTTCTCATCTGCGGCACGGGAGTTTAACACAATTGCCAGACTGGCGACAACGAATGCGGCGATTATTGATCGTTTCATAGCTTTTACTTTCTGTTGACGGTTTTTTTTGGTTGCTGTTTTGCGGGTTAACCGCACAGACAACAGTTACATACTCAACAATAGGCAAACTGATTAATAAGTTCAAGCTTTCTTGAGAGGCTACTGAGAGGCCGTCACTCCGCATTAGCCTTTGCCACGATGTCCTGCCAGTACTTCTCTGCCTTTTCATGATATTGCAGGACCGCCGCCCGCTTGACCGGATCGTCGAGTTTGACTCGCTGCGCGCGTTCGCGAACCCAGTCGAGAAAGAACTGCGCCGAAGCCCTGCTGATCCGCCGCTTGGTATCCCCAATCTCCACGTAGTACGGCGCGGTCGAGGCGAACCGGAATGTTTTTGGATTGTCGGTAAGCGCCCGCACGAGAAACCAGCCGCTCTGCGTGAAACTCAGAGTCCCCAGCTCGCCCGTCTGCTTCCAGTCCTCGAAAGGAACTTTCAGTTCCACGCGACCGTTCTTGACCACTTCGATGGAGGAAATCGGGTCCGGGCTGGAAAGCGATGCCTCGAGCTCGACGCGAAGTGCTTTTCCTTGCGCAACGGTAAATATCTGACCGGGCACTTCGCCGTTAGCCCGGCATCGCAGAAGCGGGCCGTTGGAAACGAATGACCGTCCGGCACGCAAGCTTTGCCACCAATTTTCGTAGTTGAAATCTTTGCCCAGAAAAACATAGACGCGATTGTATCCGACAGGATTCGGCAGCACGCCCGACGCGCTGCCGGCGGATGGCGGGATTCGCAGCCCGCAGTTGAGGATTTGGTAATAAATTTCTTGTGTCCAAAGCCCATTTCCGCGAGGCGCCGGCAGCCGATGCGCATCACGCGGCTTGCCCCAGGCTTCATTTTCATACATCTGCGAGCGGCACATATGATTATTGGCGATTCCGATGGAATCGACTTCACCGCTCGCCAGCCAGATTGGCACGTCCCACCAGAACGGTTTCTCGATGTCGATCCAGACGTTTTGTTCCTTTCGGGCCTGCTCTACGAACGTCATCGGGGATGGGAACTCGCGGTCGGCGCCCGTGATCGGCAACGGGTGCGGCAGGTTGAAGAATAGCAATGCGCCACCCTCGCGTTCGTCTTCACCCCCCATTACATGAAAGAGACGGTTGTTGTCAAATTTCACGAGCAGAGGGTCCGGCGGCTTTTGATTCGCCCATTGGTTTTGGTTGTTCCACCAGCTAATGACCGGCGCGACGTGCAGGTCCTCGGCTTGCATCAAAAGCTCGATGTCTTGGAGTGGCCTGTGCACGTGCAACTCCCCCGACCACCAACCTTCGTCCGCCATGTCCACCAATCGTTCCAGTTGGACGGCGACCTTGTTGGTGGCGTTGGCGCGTACGTCCGCGGAACCCGAACGCGGCAGATATTCGGGGCCGCGTTCGATTTCGAAGGTGTAGCTGCCGGCCGGAAGACGGAGTTGCGCATTGCCCGAACAGACAAAGTGATCGCGAAAAAACGGTAACGGGTCGGCTCGTTGCGATTTGCCGCGGTTATCCGTGAGATGAATTCGGCAGGCAACTTCTTTGCGCGTCGCCTTGTCCTGAACCGTGAATTCCAGAGCGCCCTTCTCGGTCTGGGCAAACGCATGATTCGCTATAAAAGTTAGCAATCCCAGAATGGAGAGTCGGATCAGAGAATGCGTCTTTTCAGCACGAGCAGCGAGTTTAGATTTAAGATTCACATTCTTGAATCCCTTCGATATCAGCGACTACTTTGAACACGTTTACGAATACATTCTACAACTCGTCACGAAGGCGAAAGCCTATAGCCCCGATCTTTCGCCCGACCACATCGACAAATATCGCCAAGCGCCTGATCGTCCGGGCCTCGGACCACTGCCGTTGAATTAAGGAATGGGGCTATGCACTTGACGCTTGTGGATTGCCAAAACGGTCCATT
>JBDTOW010000505.1:0-4350 GCA_039933075.1 Verrucomicrobiota bacterium
GGGTGCGGAGTCTCGCCTTCACGCGGTCTGAAGCCAAAATGGGAACTGCTGGCAGTCCTTGTTTCCGGTACTCAGATCGTCAGCCGTCGTTCTCTCGCTGCGATCTTCCAGCGCTCTTCGGCACGGCCATTCCTGATGACGACTGCTTCCGAGTGCAAAGCAACCGTCGGGCAGATGTGCGACGGCACGCCGTAAAGCGGAGCGCCGACGGCAAAGTCAGCCGCGCGATTCGTCTCGATTATCAAATGTTCTTCGCTGTGCCCGACTGCCTTTGCGTCGGGAAGCTCGAACAATTGCACGCGCGGATGCGGGTTCTCGGACGCGACCGCTTTGTGGCCGAGATCGAGACAGAGACGGTTGGTGCCCGGCTTGCTGATCACGCGGGTCAAAACCAATGCCGCCGGAAGGAAATCCATATCCGGCAACTTCGTGCCGTAACCGGCGTCCCAGAAAACACAAGTCCCGGGACTGCACTCGACATCCCGTCGCCGGGCGTGAATGGGAAATGTCGGCGTGCCTCCGGCAACGACGGTTGGCACTGGCAGACCTGCTTCAACGAGTTCCTGGCGAAAGGCCGCGACTGGAGCAAAAGCCGCTTCGCACGCGGTCGTGCGCGCCGCAAGATCGCTTTCGTGAAGGTGCCCATCATAAACGTGAAGCCCGCCCGGTTTCAATCCTGACATACCGGCGATCAGACGGTACAGCTCGACCGCTGCTGGTCCGGGAGCGACACCGCAGCGGTGCATCCCGCAGTCAATATCCAGCAGTACTTCAAGCGTCTGACCGGCCTCAGTGAACGCTTTCGACAACGCGTGAATCGCGGCCGCATCGTCGGCAATCGTTGAGAACTTTGTATTCGGAAACTTTTGCGCGAGTTGGACCACTCGGCGCACATTTGGACCAACTGGTTGATAAGCCAACAGGACATCGGCCGCGTCACAAGTCGCGACCATCTCCGCTTCGGCAATGGTTGCGCATTTGAATTTTCGAATGCCGTGCGCCATCTGCAGGCGAATCAACTCCGCCAGCTTGTGAGTTTTCATGTGCGGGCGCAATCGCTCCACTCCACCCGCGATGCGAATCATCCGCCGGATGTTTTCTTCGACGCGATCAGGATAAACGAGCAGGGCCGGCGAAGCCACGTCGGCCACGTGGTCGATCTCAAACCAGGATTTCAAAGATCGCCTCGATTTCGACCGCGATGTTGCCGGGCAAAGATCCCATACCCACAGCGCTGCGAGCGCCGATGCCGTGCTCGCTGCCAAAAACCTCGGCGAACAGTTCGCTGCACCCGTTGATGACCGCCGGATGGTCCCGAAAGTCCGGCGTGCAATTGACCATGCCCAGCACCTTGATTACGCGTTTGACGCGATCGAGGCTGCCGAGCTCCGCTCGAAGTGTGGCCAAAATCGCCAAGCCAACCTGACGGGCGGCCGCTTTACCGGCGTTCAGATCCAGGTCATCGCCAACACGGCCCGTGATCGAAGTCTTGTCCGCCTTCAAGGGACCGTGCCCCGAGACGTAAGCCAGGTTCCCGGCGACGACCGCCGTCTTATAAACCGCCACCGGTTTTGGTGCCGGCGGAAGTTGCAGTTTCAATTCAACCAATCGTTTCTCATGACTCATATGTGAAACATTTGGCCACGAATTTGTCCGCGATGCAACAAGCAGTTGCACCTGGAAAAAGCAGTTGGAACCGCGAAATGAATGGAAAACACGAAAGAGGAAACACCGAAATTGGGAGGTCTTTGACCGGCTGTTTTCGCGTATTTCGCGTATTTCGCGTATTTCGTGGTTTGAACTCCCGGTTTTGTGTTGAAGATCGAGAACTATTCCGCGCGGATTATTCGAAGAGTTTCTTGTGCCGCTGTCCGCACTTCCGCGTCATCATCAGTGAGCAGTTTAAGCAGGTCGGGAATCGCAGCCACGAAGGCAGGACCGATGGCTTGCAAAGCGATGGCAGCCGAAGTTTTTTTCTGCGCCGCAATGTTCGGGTGTGGCAATAACTCCGTTAACTGGAACGGAACGCGAACAAGAACTGCGTAGTAAAGTGTGACAAACGGCGAATCGTGTTCGTGCAGGTCTCGGATCAGATACGGCAGGGCTTTCTCTCCGGCAGACCGCAACGCTAATTTAGCATTTCCCTCCTTGCTATGAAGGAATTCAGCGGAATTGCCATCATTGAAGATGTGGCGATTGGACCACCAGACGAAACCGCAATCGTCAATCCAACGACTCAAAGGCTGGCCGTTGTACACGGGTTCATGGTCGGCTTGCCGTTTCCCCACGAGCGTCGCTGTCAGAAGTCCGATCGCCACCAAGCCAAAGATAAGAGACTTCATAACGCTATTCCGGAATATCATACGCGGCATTAGACGCGCTCTCGCCTCAACCTTCGTGGAACCCGAATATGCCGCCTCGATGGGGCTTTTGATCTTCGTGTGTTCGTGGCTACAAATATGCCGCTCCTCCGGAGCTAAGGAAATGCTAACGAGCACCGGGATCGTTCAGCCAACAGGATTCAAAAAACCGGGAACCGGTCTGTATTTGGAAGAGACAGATTCGCGAGTGATAACGTTCCATACTTCCCGCATTTTTCGGCGATCAATCCACAAACATGAACTCATTGGAGAGCAGGAGCGCCTGCGCGTATTTCTCCCACGCGTTGAGTGGTCGTGGCGGCGGTTCGGGCCGACCGCTGAAATCTTTCTTCGCATTCCACTCGACCGCGGCATCGCCAGCCGATGAAGCGGCGGTTTGTTGGTTGGCCAGTTTGATGACGGGCGTCCAGGTGAAATCGTCGTTGTTGAGGTTGTCGCGCAGGTCCACCACAAAATCGATCGTGTCGCCGCGCTTCACTTCAACTGATTCGAATCTGGTTTCAGCTTTGTCGTTGTGAAGCGTCCAGCTTCCCAGTTGACCGCCGCGGCGGCTGACGACCCGAGCCCGGATCCCATCGCCTTCCTTGTGCGAATGTACGAGCATCCCGGTAATCATCACGACGCCGTCCTCGGGAGCTACCCAGCGGCGAATCGCTGCGTGCTGCAAATCGTTTCCGGCGTGCCCCCCGTCGGCCTTGAGCTGAACCCAACCAAGGATCGAGTCCGGCCAGTTCGTTCCGCCTTGCCAGGACTCGCCGGTGAAGTAGGGCAATGGTTGAAAGTTCTTAATCCGCTGGGTGCCCTCGTCGTACTCACCCCAACCGTACTGCCAGGGCGTGATGATGAGCTTGGGAGGTGCCGGGGTCGGCTCGGTCAGCGCTTTTTTCACAAAACGCGATCCCGCGTCCAGTTGGCGATCGGTTGGCTCCCGCTGATAAACCAGTTTATACAAATGGCGGAGCCGCTCGTCCGGACGGTTGATCGAAGCGACCTCCGGACGATGGGCAAGCGCGCGCGCTTGTTCAACCACGAATGGGCTATTCATAAAAAAGAGCGCCTGTTGCGGCACGGTGGTGGCGTAGCGCTGCGGCGCGTGCATGTCCGGATTGGCAAAATCGAACACGCGGAAAACGCCCGGCAGAAATTGTCGGTCGATGTATCCATAGATCGTGCGGCGCGTGTTGATCGGCTTTTTGGCCAAGTCGTTCGCTTGGCCACCCATCACCAAGTTCAACTGCCCCGAGACGGCCAGCAGGGAATCCCGCATCGACTCGAAATCGAGCCGCTCACGGTTCATGCGCCAGAGCAGACGGTTATCCGGATCGATCTGCCAGGGCAAGATTCTGGCTGAACTGTGATCTAAGCTCTTGCCTTCGTATCCCACGAAAGTTGCCACAGCCCGGTCGGAATCTGGTCCTGCTGGCTGAACATCACTGCTCTGCTGATAAACACTCGAAAGCATAATGAGCCGGTGCAGCTTCTTGATCGACCAGCCGTCAGCCATGAAACGGCGCGCCAGCCAATCGAGCAGTTCTGGATGGCTCGGCGGTTCGCTGCGCGTGCCGAAGTCACTCGGCGTGCGCACGAGCCCCGCCCCGAAATGGTGCAGCCAGATGCGATTGACCATGACGCGAGCGGTGAGTGGATTATCCTCGCTCGCGATGGCTTGGGCCAGCTCCAACCGACCGCTGCCCTGCTTGAACGGCCGGCGTTTCTCTCCTGCCAGCACTTCCAGGAATTGCCGGGGCACTTCGTCGCCTTTGTTGGCGGGATTACCGCGCAAAAAGACTCGCGGTTTGCGTTGGATTGCTCGGTCTTCGAGGATCACCGCATGGGGCGGCGCGCCTGGAGACTTGATGTTCCAGCGGTCGATCTCAGCCTGGAGTTTGGACAATTCGACACGCGTCGGTTCGTCGAAGAACCACTCGACGTCGACAATTGCGCCGGACGGCACGTTCACCGGGGCGTC
>JBDTOW010000506.1:0-4347 GCA_039933075.1 Verrucomicrobiota bacterium
CCCCGCTCGTGGCTCGCGGGGAGAGAGAGAAAATTTTCTCTCGGCGAATTCCTTAATTCAACTGCAGTGGGACCGTGGGTTCCCCTTGCAATTGGGCGCCAGGTCCGTTATCAACGGCGTTGCGTGCGCCAACAAATTCTGGTGGTCGATGATGAACCCCCCGATCCGGGAGCTGTTGACGATTTTTTTAGTTGTTGTCGGAAGTTGAACGCACGCTGCATCCCCAAACCAACTGTGCGCAATTTGAAACGATAGATTCGCTGGCATGGCTCCACGCCCACTCTGGTTGACCCGGCCGCGACGTTCCCCTACGTCGCCCGCTTTGCGCGAGCGCGACGAGCGGTTGGAAGCGTTAGTGCAATTGGCTGGCCGCCTGGCGCATGATTTCAACAATCTCCTCGTGCCCGTCCTGGGTTACACCGCGCTGATCAAAGAGGAAATGCCGCCCGATTCAGTGGTCCTGCCCTACCTGAACGCCATGGAAAAATCGGCCCGCAAAACCGAATCAGCCGTGGCTGAGCTTTTGTTGGCAGCCAGGTCCGAACGCGAATTTAAGCCCGGGCAAGTTGACTTCACGGAGCTCATCGCCAGGGAGCTGTCCCAATGGAAGAATAGTCTGGCACCCGCAGCGGCCATCACCGTCAAGCAGGCTCTTCAACCGTGTTCACTTGTAGCTGATGATGCTCAATTCCAGGTGGTGCTTCGGCACCTGCTTGGAAATGTCCGATATGCTCTGGCTACCGGCGGCACGGTGGAGGTTTCACTCAACCCCAAAAACTTGACGCCAAAGCGAGCAGAGGAATTGGGAGTGGAGTCGCCCGATGGCTTCGAACTTACCATTCACGATGACGGCTTCGGGATGTCCGAAGAAGCGGCCCGGCGCGCGTTTGAGCCTTTTTTCACTACCCGTTCCAAATCTTGCGCGCTGGGAATGGGCCTGGCCCTGGTTCACAGTATTGTCCGAACCCACGGTGGGCAAGTGGTCCTCGAAAGCCGGAAGGATATTGGAACCACAGTCCGGATTTGGCTGCCAGCCGGCGTCGACGGGGACGGCGCAATGCGTCACAGTGTCAACGCAGAACTGGCCTTGGAAGAGCGAGCCGCCCCGGCGTCCGCCCAGGCGCTCATCGTTGACGAAGATCCGTTGTTCCTGGAGGTGCTGAAGAGCAGCCTGCAGCGGAGCGGATTCGAAGTCTGGATTGCGAAGGATGGCAAAGAAGCACTTAACTTATACAACAACCTCGCGGCGAATCTTGGCTTGGTTGTTTGGAATCTATCCATGCCGGAGCTCCCAGGCGTTGACGCGGCCGCTCAAATCCGGCAAACGAATCCCGATGTGCCGATCGTTCTAATAAGCAGTGCGGGTGATGAGAACCTGGACCCTGTTTTGGACCGGATCTCGTCCCTCAAGCTTCGCTTAATAAAAAAGCCGTTCACATTGAAGAGTTTCCTGGAAACCATTAACGAATCGGTCATTTGCTAATCGGGTTCTTCTATCTCGAGGAACCCCTGGAGTTGGCGAATCCGGGTCGGATGGCGCATTTTGCGCAAGGCTTTGGCTTCGATCTGGCGAATCCGTTCGCGGGTCACTTTGAATTGTTTGCCCACTTCTTCCAAGGTGCGCGAATACCCATCGCCCAGCCCGAAACGCAGTTCCAGAACCTTTCGTTCCCGTTCCGTCAGGCTTTCAAGCACATCTCCCAGTTTGTCCTTTAGCAGACTGTAACTCGTCATGTCGGACGGATTTTCCGCCGACTTATCCTCGATAAAATCACCAAAGTTGGTGTCTTCGCTGTCTCCGACGGGGGACTGCAACGAAATCGGTTGCTGCGCCATTTTGAGGACCGCCCTGACCCGCTCGACCGGGATCTGCATTTCGTCGGCGATCTCTTCCGGCGTCGCTTCGCGGCCGAAGTCCTGAACCAACTGCTTCTGCACACGCATCAGCTTGTTGATCGTTTCGATCATATGAACCGGGATGCGAATGGTCCGGGCCTGATCTGCAATCGAACGGGTAATGGCTTGTCGAATCCACCAGGTTGCGTAAGTGGAGAATTTATAACCGCGGCGGTATTCGAATTTTTCAACCGCCTTCATGAGACCCATGTTGCCTTCCTGGATTAAATCCAGGAAGGAAAGGCCGCGGTTCGTATACTTCTTGGCGATGGAAATCACCAGCCGCAGATTTGCCTCCACCATTTCGGTCTTGGCTTGCAACGCTTTCTTGGCGAAATGTTGCAGCCGTTGGTACGCTGCCAGATAGTCCGCGTACGTCATCCGAACGAATTCCTCGAGCGCCTTGATTTTGCGCTGTTCGGACTGAATGACGGATTGCTGTTGAGGCGACTTCCGTTGCCCTTCCAGATCCTGGATAATGCGCAGACTCAACTGAATTTTGTCGTGGATATTGTCGGCGACCAGCGACATTTCCTCGATCACCTTCTGCTTGTAGTAAAACTTTTGAAAGGTCTTCTCTAACTTATCGTCCGCCTTCTTGAACTCAAGGACCAGTCTATCCCGTTTGGTTTTGGTCGGGGAATTCTGCTGTTGCGCGTATTTATCGTCGACCTGCTGGTCGAGGAAACGGACTTCTTTGACCAGCTTGCGAAGAACCTTAAGATGGTTTTCCCGGCCTTCAATCTTCTTGTCAATGATCACCCGGTCAAAACGTTCTTTCGGCGGCTCGGAGATTAGTTTCTCGGCGAGGGCAATGTGTTCCTTGCCGGCAAATCCGAAATTGTAGACGATCTTTTTAACCTCATTCTCGGCAGCCTCGATGCGCTTGGAAATCTCGACCTCCTGTTCGCGCGTCAGCAGGGGCACCTGCCCCATTTGCTTGAGATACATGCGGACCGGGTCGTCCAGGATATCGAGCCGCACTTTGTCTTCTTCCTCCTCGGGCTCGGGTTGCTTGACGCGGTCGACCTCCGCTTGATCAACGATTTCAATCTCCAGGTTTCGCAGCTTGATGCAAATGTCATCCAACTCTTCCGGCGACACCATATTGTCCGGAAGCGCGTCGTTGATATCGTTGTAAGTGAGATAGCCTTGTTCCTGGGCCAGCTTGACCAGTTCCTTGATCTTTTCCGTGAGCTCAAACGCGGTCTTCAGGCCGCTGGCGGGTGCGCTCGCGGAGCCGGCCGAGGCGCTCGAATTCCTGGCCAGAACCGGATGACCGTTTTCGTTGGGAGAAGGCTGGCGAGCGGCATCAGCCGGCTGGTCGTCTTTCTTCCGTCCGGAAGCGGGGGATTTTTTCGCTTCGATTTTGGCCTCTGCTGATTTGCCTTTGGGGGGGTTACTCTTGGAAGCCTGCTTCTTAGCCTTCGATTTAACCATATGAAATAGATTCGCTGTCGCTCAAATCCACACAAACAAAAATAGCGCGGAAATATGGTAACAGGGACTGGCTTAGTCAAGCGGACTTTGCCGAGCGCCGGAGCGCCGCGGTTTTTCCATTGCTGTTCCACCGACCGTGCTTAGCGTCTGTTTGAAAAATTCCCGGCACGGCGCTCGGGAAGGTTCGGAGTTCCGCGTTTACGCGGTCCGGCGGTCGCACGGCCCGCAAACCGCGTCAACGCGGAACTCCAAACCGGGGTTTCCAAATAGACTCTTAATGATTAGACCCGAGGGGCGGGATTGTTTTTGGACAGCAGCGAGCGTGGCGATTCGCCGTTCACTGGTGCTGGCCGTTTCGCAGCGCTTTCGAGGGGACGTTGAACACACAAAAGCTGGAGGAGCTTCACCCAGGAGATTCGTCGCTGTTTGCCACGCATTTTTGGCTTGCAGAGTTCGTGCCCGAGGTGAAATGTCAGCGCGACCCACGACTTTTAGAATGCGCGAAGTTTTCGTCGAAAAATCTTTTGTGCGTGGTCGAGCGGTTTTTGGGAAAAGCTCTTTCCGAAACGAACGAGGAGTAAACGACGAATGGGATGTTGCTTTAACCTCTCACTCCGTCGAATTCGGTGGTGCAAATAAACAAAGCAAACCTGGAGAAAGCGTGAACACAATCAATCAGAAACTATGGATCGGGATTGTCGCGATGGCGATGGCGATGGTGATGGTGACGGCGATTCCGGCAGGGGCCGCGCCAAAAGCCGGGCAAGTGATTACGGGCACTTTAACCCGGATAGGTACGACTCAGGTGGGCCAGCTACCGGGGAGCGCCGGGCAGGTGCTTGGCAATCAAATCTTCGAAACCCCGGAAGTGGACTTGCTCGAAGGCAAAGCTGCACTGGTCAGCCGAAGCGCGCTGGTTTCATTGGAAACACCGCGACCAGAAAATCTCGGCCTGGCCAGCGGCGAGCGCATCGCGCGCGGCTTTCCTGGCACGAGCCATCTCGCTCAACG
>JBDTOW010000507.1:0-4345 GCA_039933075.1 Verrucomicrobiota bacterium
AAAGCGCAACGTTTTAAAGCGCTTCGAACGTGTTGAATTGCTCAGGAAGCGCGGGGATTGGAAACCTGGCGACCGGGTTACCGGTCTCCGCAAGACCAAGCCCGAGGCTTGATTTCCGCCGCGGATCGCAGACGGCGCGGGATTGAAAAGTCGCGCCGAGTCCATCCCACAGGAGCTCCCTATCTCGCACTGTTCATTTGAAAGTGCGCCTGCAACGATTTCTCGCGGACGCGGGTGTTGCCTCCCGGCGCGCCAGCGAACAGATCATTCTAGCTGGGCGCGTCGAAGTAAACGGGCGGCTGGCCACTGAGCTGGGCACCAAAGTCGATCCGGCGCACGATCGGATCGCGGTTGAAGGCAAATCGATAAAGCCCAGGCGCAAGCTATATCTCGCGCTTCACAAACCCCGCGGTTATCTTTGTTCTCGTCGCGTTCCGGGAGCGCGGCAAACGTTGGCCGACCTCCTGCCGAAAGAGTGGGGCCACCTTTATTCTGTTGGCCGGTTGGATTGTCAGAGCGAAGGATTGATCTTCCTCACCAACGACGGCGAATTTTGCCTGCAATTGACCCACCCGCGGTATGGCGTGCGAAAAAAATATCGAGTCACCGTGGAAGGGCGAGCCGACCCGAAGATGATCGCGCGCATGCTTCAGGGAGTGGTCAGCGAGGACGAGAAACTGAAAGCGGAGAAAGCGCGGATTCTCACCAGCAACAATTCACACAGTGTGGTCGAGCTCGAGCTGGCGGAAGGCAAGAACCGGGAAGTGCGGCGGCTATTTGAATCGCAAGGCTTGCTCGTGAGCCGCCTGCAGCGAATTCAGATCGGGCCGATCAAACTGGGTGAGCTGCCCGTCGGCAAATGGCGGACATTGACAGAACCGGAGATTAAATCTCTACTTCTCAAGTTATGAAAACGAATTCTTGGTTGGTTTTGCTGGCGCTGCTGGCCGCCACGCCGGTGGTGGTGACCGCAGACGAAGAGCAAACGCTCTTGGATAAGACCAAGAGAAATCTTGCCGCACCGGCGATGGCGGCGGCAAACGCAGAAGAGCTTGCTGTGGTGCGCGATAATCTGAATGTGCGTGGCCAGCCCGCTTTCGTCGGGGAGATCGTCACTCGGCTGAAAAAAGGCGAAGAAGTCACCATCCTCGAAGAGATCACTCTCGAAAAACCCAAACCCGGCGAGCCTTCGAAATGGGCGAAGATCAAAATGCCGGCCAACACCCCGGTGTGGGTTTCCAGCTTGTTTATTGATCCGGTGGACAAAAGAGTTCTCAGCAAGCGCCTTAACGTACGCGCTGGTCCGAGTGAGAATCATAGCGTCGTTGGCCGTCTCGAACAAGGTGCGGTGGTCAAGGAAATCAGCACAAAAGGGGACTGGCTGGAGATCGAGCTGCCAGGCAATGCGTATGCTTTCGTGGCGGCGGACCTGCTGGAGAAAAAAGAACTCGCGCCGAAGTCCGATCAAATTGCCGCTGCGGTCCCCACTCCCCTGCCGCCGGCGCCAAAGCCAAACATGGTAACACCCACGCCTGCGTCTCCCCCACCAAAGACGGAAGAAATACCGGTCACAAAAGTGGCTGTCGCGCCCGCGCCCCCGGCACCGCCCATCCCAAGGCCGCCGGTGGAAAATTCGCCTGTGTCCCAAACGCCCGAGGTCGTTACCTCCAGCGCAGTGAGCCGGCCAATCATGTTAACGCCAATGCCGGCCGCGCCGCTGGTGAAACGAATTGTGCGTCGCGAAGGTTTCATTGGAGGCACGGTCAGCATCCAGGCCCCGACTCATTTCGAGCTGGAGAGTCTCGAATCCGGCGCGCCAATCGATTATCTGCACACAACCTCAACCAACTTCGCTCTGAAGGAGCTCAAGGGTAAAAAGGTTTACGTGACCGGCGAGGAATACGTCGATAAACGGTGGCCCAAAACGCCAGTGATCGAAATCGACACGCTCGAGCCACTTGATGACTAATGGTTTCGAGTAACCTTATCGATGGCCGCTCCCTTGCCGAACAAGTTCATCAGGAAACCGCTCAACGGATCGCCCGCCTGAAGAGCCGCGGCATCCAACCCGGTTTGATGTTTGTGCGCGTCGGCGAAGATCCGGCTTCCAAAGTTTACGTGGGCATGAAAGAGCGGGTGAGCGCCCGCCTTGGGATCTGGTCCGAAACCCAAGTGCTCCCGGATTCAACCTCGGAAGCCGATCTCCTAACGCTGCTGGCCCACCTGAATTCTAATTCCCGGATTCATGGCATCCTGGTTCAGGCACCACTGCCCGGCCACATCTCCGCACCGTCGGTCTACTCTTCCGTCTCTCCGGCAAAGGACGTGGACGGCTTTCACCCGATTAATGTCGGCAAACTCCTGCAGGGCGACGAAAGCGGTTTCCTTCCCTGCACGCCGACTGGCGTGCACGAATTGCTCATCCGCAGCGAAGTCCGAATCGAAGGCGCCGAGGTCGTGGTATTGGGCCGCGGGAATATTGTGGGCAAACCGATGGTCGCAATTTTGTGTCAGAAGGCCAGGCACGCGAATGCCACGGTCACACTCTGCCACTCACAGACCCGCAACATCTTCGATCATTGCCGCCGCGCGGACATCCTGGTTGCGGCGATGGGTGTCGCCGATTTCGTCAAAGCAGAAATGGTAAAACCAGGCGCGGTCGTCATTGATGTCGGAGTCAACCGAATCAGCGATTCGAGTGCAAAGGGCGGTTCACGGTTGGTGGGCGACGTCGATTTCATCAGCGTGCAACCGATCGCGGGGAAGATTACTCCAAACCCGGGCGGCGTTGGCCCGATGACGATCGCCATGCTCATGCGAAACACCGTTCGCGCGGCGGAAATCGCGAGTGGCATTTCGCCGTCATGAGCACCCGGTCGGCCCGCCGATCCAGATTAGGTGATAATCTAACGCAGCCCCATTAAGTTGAAGCAACACGCATCAAAGTCGTGAATACTCGGTAAAAATCCTAATCTCAAATCCTCGTATGCAAGCCACTCGTATTCTCCCTGACCTCCAATGTTCATTGATTTGTGAAGAAGTCCGCCAGGAGATTAACGGAAACTTCATTCTAATTGGCATTATCGGGCTCATCCGTGTCCCGCAGGTACCGGTCACCGCATTCAAACTGTGCGTGTTCAATCGTTGGACAGCCGGGATCGGCGGCTTTACGGAAAATGTGCGTCTCATCGGACCCGACCAGACAACGGTCCTGCGCCAGAGCCAGGTAAAATTCGCACTGCAGGACGCCCATCAACATGCGACGAATGTCACCGTCTTTTCCCAACTCGAGTTTCCTGCTCCGGGAGTTTACTATGTCGAAGTGCTGGTCGACGAAGTCATGAAACTGCGTTTCCCACTCCCGCTCGCGGTCGTACCGCCGCCGGCGCCGAATCCACCGCCGCCGACCAAAGCCGAACCGGCCGCGTAATCGATGCACCGGATTAGAGTGTGGCGACCGATGTGCACGTGAAAAACGGATATGACGCTTAGGAGCGTAGCCTACTTTGCAACGGCTTCCTTCAAGCGACTCCTGATTGCCCAATCGGTTGTTGCGTGTTTCGTCGCGCTCAGTATTTGGTGGTCATTGCAAATCGGCTGGGTCCCCAGACTGGAGGAAGCTATCAGCCATCTCCCCGATCGCGGAGAGATCCGCGATGGCAAGCTGGAGTGGCAGGCTGACTCGCCGATGCTTTTGACGGAAAGCCCGCTAGTCAGGGTGGAAATCGACCTGGAGGGCACCGCAGGGATAAACGAGATGGCGGACTTTGGGTTTACACTTAAGCGAAAGGCATTACGAGTTCGCTCGTTGTTTGGCTTTCGGGAAATGCCCTATTCCTCCCATTGGGTCATGCCTTTGAACCGGGACGATTTGGAGCCCTGGTGGGGAGCGCGAAAACCTTTCATCTTGATCAGTGTCGCCATTTTGGTGGTGGCGTTGCTGTTGTTCTCCTGGGCAGTGCTGGCAACCCTCTATTCGTGGCCCGTTTACTTGCTTGCTTTTTATTTGGACCGCACAGCCACCTGGTGGAACTGCTGGAAATTGGCGGCGGCGGCACTTTTGCCGGGAGCTCTGGTCATGACGGGTGCCCTATGGCTCTACTCGATGCAGCGGCTCAACTTGATCGCCTTCTTGATCACCGTGCCAATTCAGCTACTGATGGGATGGATTTACGCATCCTGGGCACCAAGATGCCTGCCTTCTCTGTCGCCGGACTCGACCCCAAACCCGTTCGGCAAGCCAGCTCGACCTGGCGATGCAGATTCAGATTCTGGCAGGGCAAACAATCCATTTGCACCGCCGCCGCTGGCTTAATTCCACAGTGCCCAGATGGAGTCCGTTCGA
>JBDTOW010000508.1:0-4345 GCA_039933075.1 Verrucomicrobiota bacterium
ATGATTTCCTGATTCTGGACGGTTTGTTTGCCGTCAAGCAGGATGGCAACAACAAATTTTTTGAACTGCCCGGCGCTCCGCTCGATACATTTGGCGCGCTGTTTGGGCCGACCGAATCGGACGGTGTTGCTGTGTCTGCGCGAATTCACGGAACGGGAAAGGGCCGGCGTTTTCCCACATTCGCTGTCAGCCTGAATGGCGCGGGCGGCTATCGGCTTCAGGTCAGTCCGGCAAAAAAATCGTTGGAGCTCTACAAGGGGGACGTGGTCAAATCCACGACGCCCTACGATTGGCAATCCGACAAATGGACCTTCCTGCGCCTCCAGGTGCGCAAGGTCAAGGACGGCGAATGGAAAGTGGAAGGCAAGGCGTGGACTCAAGGGAGTCCCGAGCCTGCCTGGCAAATTACTACGGACGAAAAAGAAGCTGCTCCGGCTGGCCGGTCCGGGATCTGGGGAAGTCCTTACGCCAGCACGCCCATCCGATTTGATGACCTGGTGGTTTTGCAGCTCGGCGCTCAAAACTGAACGGATGATTTTGAGCCTTCGATTGTTGCTGGACGCCGGGCGCAAATCAGGTTCTGGGAGAGTGTCTTTTCCTTGAATCCCAACGGGATTCCGCAACCAAGCCAAGGATTGCGAGGTATAAGCTACCCTGGGACAACGGATCAAAAAGAGAAAACTCCAATGGGATTTCGGCCCTGATGAAGAGGCGCCGCGTGTCGCAACCTCGTTGAGGTTGTTACTTTTCGCGCCTCTTACCCAAGGTAGCTTCGTTCCTCGCAACCTTGGGCTTTGGGCCGCAATCCCTTTGGGATTGGTGCCTTCCTCCGTCCGTCAGACAACTCGCCCGCCGTGCCTACGAGACAGGTGCACAAGCCCTTGGTCACTCTCTTCGCCGACATTTTCCGCAGGTCTCGGGTTGTGTTTCATCCGCCGTTTGGTAATCTAATCCTCATGTCACCACGTCTCCTCATGGCTTGCCTGCTGGCCATTTTGATTGGATGTGGCAAACATCCGGCCTCAGCTCCATCTGCGGCACAGCCAACGGGAGATGGAGTAGTGCCGAACATCGAACCCTCGGCCACTAAAGCCCAAGTGGACGCGGCGGCAAATGCAGCAGACGAAGCTCAGATCGCAGCGGTGCTCAATGAACTGACCCAAGCCGTCCGGAAATGCGCCGTAGAGCGGCGGCAGGCCCCAAAGAATTTGGAGGAACTGGTGGCCAACGGCTATTTGAGCCGCGTACCACCAGCGCCAACTGGAAAAAAATTTGCGATCGATAAGAATCTCCAAGTTTATCTGGCCAATCGCTAGGCTAGTTCAGTGCTCTCTGAAAGGATCGTATGAAGAACAACCGTAGAAACGTGCCAAGCGAGTCTCGTGCTGGTGCGGTAATTGGGAAGTTGGTCCACCGGACGACGGTACGAGCCTTCACTTTGATCGAACTACTGGTGGTGATCGCAATCATCGCCATTCTCGCCAGCCTGCTCTTGCCCGCGCTGGCGGGCGCGAAAAGCAGAGCGCAGAGATTAAAATGCACGGCCCAAATGAAGCAACTTGGGCTGGGTTTGAGCCTTTTTACCACGGATCACAACGACCAGTACCCGCCCACTGCCTATGCCACGGGAGACTACCAATATCAGTTGTCATGGGATGATTATATTCACCGCTTCATCGGCGGCACGGCTCCGGAAGCGGACCTGGTGGTGGGCATTTCGGGTGGCATCGCAGATCGTGGTTCAATTCCCAAAATACTCAGGTGCCCCGCCGACCGGATTGAGATCAGCATCACTTGGGCGACATTCGGCCAGCGAAGAACGTACGCGATGAACTGGGCCGGCCCTTCTTTTCAAATCACGACGAAGAATGGACCGTTGCCGCCCCCGAACTACGGCGTGGGGGTCTACTATAACCTCCGAGGTTCAGCCGGAGGATCGCTGCCGGATTGGGAACCGACAGGTTACAAAGACAGCGTCGTGGCCGACCCTGCGGGAACCCTACTGCTGGTGGAACAACCCGAAGGCGGGAATATTGCCGGCAATGACTGGCCCTCCTTTTGCATGGGCCCGACCGGACCCGCCGATAATCAGGACCAGAGTCCCTTTCAAATCGTTACCGGGGGAAGGAAGCAATGGGGGGCGCTCGCTTACGGTCTTCACGCCAAACGTTTCAATTATCTCTTTCACGATGGTCATGTGTCGCTTCATAAGATTACCGAGACCGTCGGCACTGGAAAGACGAACGCTCCAAAAGGGATGTGGACGATGATCCCAGGTGATTAAGCTGCCCATAGCGTTTTCAAGTGCGCGTAACTTGACCGAGGGTCGGAGCTCTCGGAACCACCAGAGGCGTCACGATCTTGACCTCTCAAAACACAGCTAGGGAAATCCTCTCAATTAGTCCGTCGATAAATGCCTCAACCGCCGGTCTCCCAAATAATTTCAGCGCCTTGACCGCGCATTCCACTTTGCTTGCGTGGTACGGGCTGTAACTCTGGTTTCGGTGAGAATGATAGGAGGGATCGCCTGATCAAATGCAGAAGTGGTTCGAGAAGCAAGGTCACCACCCTCCGAAAGGCGGCGGCATTACGAGGCAAATGCACAAGCAGTTTTGGAATCTGCCCGAAGATCCCCGACAAAACTTTGCTAAAAAGCTTCCTCAAAACTTGGTGGACTCGATTCTCCGCAATGCCAAAGCGGCAAGAGCCCAAATGTAAATCGTTTGATATGCTTCCACTCTGTGTTCGCAGCACTGAAAGACTTTCGGCTAATCGCGCGCGGCGCAGAGGCGCGCCGCCTCCATGAGTTCGTCGGCGGTTATAGCTGCGCAGTTGCCTTCCCGCTCCCGCCGTTTATATTATGTCCATGCAAAACGGACATGGCAACGCGGTTCTGGACGAGATGCTCGAACCGGTCAGCCGTTGTTTCGGGTTGGAAACGGCCCGTGCCCTGGCGGGGATGCAAGTGAGTGAGCGCACGCGGGCGCGCGTGGAGGAGTTGGCGGAGAAGTGCAACGAAGGTCAGCTCACGCCCGATGAGCGCGCTGAATATGAGGCCTACGTGCAGGCCAGCACGCTGATCGGAATTCTTCAGGCCAAAGCCCGTCGAGCGCTCGCGCAAGCGAAGGGCGCTTGATGGACGCCCGCCTGCGCCGGGTGGTCACGCAACGCGCAGAGGGCCGCTGTGAGTATTGCGGGCTGCGGCAGGAGCAAGAGCCGTTGTCATTCCATGTGGAACATGTCACTCCGCGTCAGCACGGAGGAAAGGACACGGCGGAGAATCTGGCGCTCGCGTGTCATCACTGCAATCTCTGCAAAGGCCCGAATCTCTCCGGGCTTGATCCACAAACCGGCGAAATGACGCGCCTGTTCCATCCTCGGCTCGACGACTGGGCCGCACACTTCACCCGGCGCGGCGGTGAAGTCATCGGCTTGTCTGTGGTTGGCAGAACGACCGTGAGTTTGTTGAAGATGAATGAAGACGGTCGACTACAGTTGCGCGAGGGAAAGTGAGTTGATCCCCGCACCCCAGAAAGAACCTGTGGAGAATTTTCTGTGAAAGTGGAAACGACCAAAAGGGGCTTTGAAACAATCAGCGGAATTTGTCCAAGTCCAAGCCGCTGCCACTGATGGTGTGCTTGAGGGTGCCAATGGGAATGGGCTTACTGCCGTGTTGAGCGACGATGACCTGCCGTCCATCAGCATGCCGCCATTTCTGGTGGCTGCCCCGCTGACCCACCAGGAAAAAGCCGTGGCTGCGAAGCACTCGGACGACGTCGTGGGCGTTGCAGACTGGGAAGTGTCTGCTCAAGGCAGAGCGAGTTCGATCAGCTTAGCTTTCTTTGAGAGTTTAACCGGAGAGGGTTCAAACCAAAGTTGCAACGCCTCTTTGGCGTTGGCGATGGCCTCAGCTTCGGTATCGCCCGCCGTGGCACAGCCCGGTAATTCGGGAAACACCGCCGACCAACGCTTCGTCCGCGCATCCAACTCCACCAGCAATCGGAATTTCATGCCGGAAGAATAACCTTTCGTTCCCAGCCTGACAATCCTCACACCAAATCTTCACGCATCCGGGCATTCCTGAATTGGTCAATGTCCAGAACGTCCGTGGGCCAAGACGGATTCAAGCAGGAGCGCGGACAGCTTGTCCGCGCGCCGATTGCTCGAAATCATTGGAAGACACCCGGACAAGCTGTCCGCGCTCCTTTCGCGTGGTTTTTGAATCCACCCTGCACGGGCAGACAAAGCTTTATCAGGTTCGACGATTCATGAAACTGGTGGAAAGATACAACCTGCAGATAAAAGACGAGCCATGAAAGACCCTCACATCAACATTTTCTACAGC
>JBDTOW010000509.1:0-4332 GCA_039933075.1 Verrucomicrobiota bacterium
CTACTGCGCTCTTTTTTGGGGGAATCGCCTGGAGCAACAATCTAATCTCGGCCACGGATCGTTTGCGCATGGGCACGGCACCGGATCGTTGTGGCAGCGGTCGTGTCAGAAACCAACTCCGCCCTGAGGCGGCGTAACCAAGGCGGACGGGGATGCCGGCCAGCCAGACTTCGAGCGCTGAGCGAGACGAGTTCGGCAGCACGAGCGCCAAATCAAATCTTTCCCGGCGCAAACGCCTCGCGATTTGCCAGATGTTGTCGCTATTAGTAAACGTCAGCACCCTGTCCACGCTGGGGTGATGTTGCCAAAGATCCGCCAGGTTGGCAGGCGAGAGCAAAGTGATCTGTGCGGTTGGGCGCGCCTCACGCAAGCGGTCCAGCGCGGGAGTGGTCATCACGGCGTCGCCGAGCCAGTTGACGCCGCGCACAAGGATTCGTTCAGGCAGATCTCCGCCGGTGGAAGTGGGGATTTCGACCTTTGGCAAAGGAATGTTTCCCATCCTTTATCCTCCGCTTTTCCTCCCAGCCGAAATGGCTTCGGCGCTTCCCGACCTGGGACCCGGGACTTGGGACTTGAGACTTGAGACTTGGGACCGCGCTGCTTTCCAACGATTGTGGACCCAAAACCAATTGGCCGGATCGCGCCGGATTGCCGTTTCAAAAGCGCGGTTGATATTAAGAGTTATCGCGGCGCTCGATCGAGCCATTCCTTTGTCATGCGTGGAAATTTCCTCGCCGACCTCGATGCGCCAGCGGCCCAAGCCCGTGCGATAGCAAATCGCCGTGCGGAGCGGACAACCGTATCGCAAAGCGAGCACCGCCGGCGCCGCCGTGGTGGAACATTCCCGGCCGAAAAAAGGCAGCCAGAGGCCTTTGTCGCCCGCGTGCTGATCGGCAAGCAGCCCCAACATAATCCGCTGCTCGCTCATGGCCGTCTTCAATGTGCCAGCCTGTGAGCGCCGTTCAAAGAACAGGCATTCGGATTTGGCTCGCAACACCTGCATCAAACGATTTACGGCCGGTTGCCGCAGGGCTCGATAGGTGGTGGCGGGTTGGTAGCCCCGATAGAGCCGGGCAGCCCGGGCGAAAAGTTCGAAATTTCCGAAGTGGCCGATGGCCACCACCAGGCTCCGAGCGCCTTCGGCTGAGGGATGCTCTTCAATTTTCTCCGCGCCGACCACTTCCACGCATCGCCGGATTTCTTCCGCATCCATCCCCGCCGTTTTGACCGCGCAGCAAAAGTTTTCTCCTATCCGGCGAAAGTTCTCACGTGCCAACGCTTTGATTTCCAACTCTGACTTCTCGCCGTCAAAACATGATTTTAAGTTTCGCAGCGCGACACGCCGGTGTCTCGCATCGAGCCAGTAAAAGATCGCTCCCCCGCCACGGCCAATCCTGGCGACCCAGGTCAGCGGCAGAGCTTGCAACAACGCCACCAGGGCTCGCGCCGCAAGATAAAGCAACATGCCCATCGCTTACCGGAAGCAAATCTGGCGGACGCAATCGTGAAAATCTTTGGCGCCGCTCAGGATTTTAATTTCCACGCGCATGAAATAAATCGGCAAATCCCGCCGGTCGATCTTGGGAAACCGGACGGCGTCCTTCTGCGTGGTGATAATCGCCTGGGCCTGACGCTTTTTGCTGCGATTGATGGCGTTTATGATTTCCTGTTGCGAAAATCGATGGTGGTCCGCGAAACGCTTGGAATAAACCAATTCACACCCGATTTTTCTCAGACTCGCCTCAAAACTTTCGGGCTGGGCGATCCCGCTCAGGGCCGCGATTTTTTTCCCTCCCACGAAATCCAGCCCCACGCGATCGCCGCTGAAAACGTCCTCGAAATAGAGCGGATGATGAACGCACTCGATAATCCCCGCGGTGGCGTTGTGTTTGCTGATTCGCGCCCGCAGTTCGGCGGTATTGCCATCGCTCTTGGTGATGAAAATGGTGCTGGCTCTTCCGAGGTGTGAGGGCGGCTCCCGGAGCGTGCCGCGCGGCAGCAGATATTCGTTCCCGAAAGGCTGCTGACAATCGATCAACACGATGTCGCGCCGCCGGCCGCGAAGTCTCCAGTATTGAAACCCATCATCGAGCAGCAGAGTGTCGCAGCCAAATTTCTCGATCGCGTACCGACCGCTTTTCACGCGATCCTTGTCGACCAGAACAATCACGTCTTTGAGATTGGATGCGAGCATGTAGGGTTCGTCGCCGGCAGTCTCGGAATCCAGCAACAGATTCCTGCCGTCCGAGACGATGCGCGGCGGCGTGCTGTCCTCGCGCAAGAGGAGTTTGTTGAGCAGCCGTTTCCTGAGCGGCGGCGGTTTCGAGCGATAGCCACGCGAAAGAATCGCAACGGTGCGGCCCTGTTCCTGCAGCTCTCGCGCGAACTTTTCCACCACGGGAGTCTTGCCGGTTCCGCCCACGGTCAGGTTGCCAATCGCGATCACCTGCACGCCCAGGGTCGAATCCCGAAGAATGCGGACGTTGTAGAGAAACCGCCGCGCCTTCACGACGACCTGAAAGACTTTGGAAAGTCCGAACAGGATGGAACGAACGAGGGCGGCCAGCTTGCCCGTGCGCTGTTCAAAGATGACCTCCAGGACAAAAGTCTCCGTCGCTTCTGTCCAGGCTCGGATGGTTTCGCGCATGCAAGCGCAGTTTGCCTGCGGATGTCCGAGAGGGCAAGTGAAGGTGAGGCGAAGCAGCAATTTTCATGATGCGGAACAGGGCTCTGTGTGCCACGCGCCGCGGTGCGTGCATGCGCAAAATACGCAAAACCGCTTGGTGTGGTGCGGACGTGCCGCGGCTGATCGGGACGCCAGCATGTGTTTAGCGTGCTGCCAGCGTCCCGCTGGCAGAGGCCTGTGTTGCGATTAATCTCGCAGCGAATCGGTGGGAGAAAGGATCAACACGCGCAGTTTCTGCCGGCGGGACGCCGGCAGCACGCTAAACGGATACGGACGACACAGTCGCGCTCCGCGTCAAAAACCGAAGCGACGCGCTGTTTTCCGTTTGCGTTTGCCAATGTTTTGGCAACACTCGCGCGCATGAGCAAACCTGCGAAACACCTCGGTAAGTTCGCCGCGTATCCACGCTTGAATCCTCAAGGCGTGGGCAAGGATATTTCCGCGGCGGACCTGATCGACCAATCGTTTCTCGCCTACAACGGTGGCCGGCTCCGCGAGGCCGCGAAACTCCTCACTGAGAAAATGCTCCCTGACAACGGTTATCTCGGCATGAGTTTGACCGGAGCGCTTACCCCAGCGGGTCTGGGCAAGAGCTGCCTCATCCCGCTGATGAAGGCGGGTTTCGTGGACTGGATCGTCTCCACCGGCGCGAATCTTTACCACGACATGCATTACGGACTCGACATGAAGCTCTACGCCGGTTCGCCCTTCCTGGATGACGTGGAGTTGCACCGCGATGGTGTCATCCGCATCTACGACGTTTTGTTCGACTACAACGTCCTCCTGGACACCGATGCATTTGTTCGTGAAGTCATTCAAGGCCCGGAATTTCAGCGGCCGATGGGGACCGACGAGTTTCATTACATCCTCGGCAAATATGTTTACGAACGTGGCAGAAAGTTGAAATTAAAGGACAGCTCCGTGCTCGCCACGGCCTATGAATGCGGGATTCCCATTTTCACCAGCAGCCCGGGCGACAGCTCGATCGGCATGAACGTCGCCGCGATGGCGTTGCGCGAGTCAAAGTTGATCTTCGATGTCAACCGGGATGTGAATCAAACCGCGGCCATTGTGTATGAAGGTAAATCGAGCGGCCACAAATCCTCCGTGTTCATTCTGGGCGGCGGTTCCCCCAAGAATTTCATGCTCCAGACCGAACCGCAAATCCAGGAGGTCATGGGTGTCGAGGAAAAAGGCCACGATTATTTCCTGCAATGCACCGACGCCCGCCCCGATACCGGAGGCCTGAGCGGCGCCACCCCCGCCGAAGCGGTAAGCTGGGGCAAAGTCGATCCCGATAGCCTGCCCGATTGCGTCGTGGCGTACGTGGACTCGACAATCGGGTTGCCACTTCTGACCGCCTATTGTCTCAGCCGGACCAAGCCGCGCAAGCTGAAACGCCTGTACGATTCCCGCGATGAAATCTTGAACAAGTTAAAGGCGCAATATCTCAAGACCGGCACCGTCACCAAGATCACCACGAGCCGAAAAATTGCCAAACGCGCCAGCAGCGTCGGCCTGAAGAACAAATAGACGACGCGAGGAGTCTCGCACTTCAACGCGGGAAACAGCAGTTCAGAGACTGCCAATGAACGGGGCGGGGCTCGTCCCCGTTTCAACTGCCGACGGCAAACCGCCAGCCGGGG
>JBDTOW010000510.1:0-4327 GCA_039933075.1 Verrucomicrobiota bacterium
GTGCAGGACTTGAGCGATTACACCGGTTTTCCAGAAATGCTGGATGGCCGGGTCAAGACGCTGCATCCGAAGGTCCATGGCGGATTGCTTTATTTGCGCGGCAATCCCGGACACGAAGCAGCGGTTCAAGCACACGGCATCAAACCGATCGACCTGATCGTGGTCAACCTCTACCCCTTTGAAGAGACGGTTGCGAAAGCCAACGTTTCGCTGCACGAAGCAATCGAGAACATCGATATCGGCGGACCGTCCATGCTTCGGAGCGCCGCGAAAAATCACGAGAGCGTAACGGTTGTCAGCGACCCGATCGATTACGATGAAGTCGCTGCTCAGATCAAGGCCGCGGGCAGTACCACGCTTGAACTACGCCGCAAGCTGGCGGCGCGCGTCTTCACCCGCACGGCGGCTTACGACGGCGCCATCGCCTCGTACGTGAACCGGGCCTTTGCAACACCCGGTCAGGAAAGCGAAACAAAGCCGGTGGAGCCGAGCTTGCCGGCCTCGTTGAACATCGTTGCGCCGCAGGTTCAGTCTTTGCGTTATGGCGAGAACCCGCACCAGCGCGCGGCGCTCTACGGACGGTTCAACGATTATTTCCAACAACTCCACGGCAAGGAGCTTTCTTACAACAACATTCTGGATCTCACCGCGGGGGCGAACTTGATTGCGGAATTCTCACGTGAGCAACCAACACTTGCGATCCTCAAGCACACCAATCCGTGCGGCGTGGGCCAGGGCGCGAGCCTGCGTGAGGCGTGGGAAAAGGCATTCGCGACGGATAAACAAGCGCCCTTCGGCGGCATCATCGCGGTGAACCGCTCCCTCGACGGCCCCTGCGCCGAAGTCATCGCGGAGATTTTCAGCGAAGTGATTGTCGCTCCTGATTTCGCTCCCGAGGCGTTGGCGGTTTTACAGAAGAAGAAGAATTTGCGATTGGTCAAAGTGTTAAGAAATCCGCTGACTCCGGGGACATGGGACGTGCGCAGCGTCGGCGCGGAATCGTTTCTAATGCAGGAGCGCGACCTGAAATCGCTCGATCCGGCGGAATTGAAAATCGTCACGAAACGAGCGCCAACGGAGGCCGAACTTCAGGCGATGCAGTTTGGCTGGCGGGTGGTCAAGCACGTTAAGTCCAACGCGATTGTCTATGTCGCCAGCGATCGCACCCTTGGCATTGGAGCCGGCCAGATGAGCCGAGTGGATTCCAGCCGGATTGCGGTTTGGAAGGCAGGCGAGGCTGGACTCTCCCTCAAAGGCAGTGTGGTCTGCAGCGATGCTTTTTTTCCTTTTGCTGACGGTTTGATCGCGGCGGCGCTGGCGGGAGCGACTGCCGCCATTCAACCGGGCGGCTCCGTGCGGGACGCGGAAGTCATCGCCGCCGCGGATGAACGCGGCCTGGCAATGGTCTTTACCGGCATTCGTCACTTTCGGCACTGACGTTGCAACCAGGTGACTTGACGCGCGCTTACCGCCTGTTAAAGAACTCCTGCATTTCGTAGCAGCCGAGGTAACGAGGCTCACTTTGATTCGGGGAACCGGATGAGTTCAGAGCCTCCTTACGTCGGCTGCTACTTTTTCAAAGATCTGCTGAGCGACTCGAGCTTGGCCAGCGCCTTGCCGCTGTCGATTAACTCCGCCGCCAAATTCCAGCCTTCGCTAACGGATTTTACCATTCCAGCAACAAAAAGCGCGGCCCCGGCATTTAACAAGGTCGCGTCACGCTTGGGACCGCGTTCCCGGCCTTTCAGCAGTTGAATTACGATTTCGGCATTGGCAGTGCGGTCGCTTCCCGCGAGATCCCCCAGCACGACCGGCTGCAAAGGGAAATTCCCGGGCGCCAGAACCGAGGTCGTGAAGCCGCGATCCTGATAGAATTCCGCAATCGTGTTTTGCCCGAGCGTCGAAAGCTCATCGAGAAAAACTCCCGTCTCGCTGCCAGCAGTCATTGGGTTGTCGGTTTCGGGCTCGACCCGTCCGCTGACCACCATTCCTCGGCGAACACCCAATGACTGGAGAACACGAGCGATTGGTTCGCACAGTTGCGGTCGCGGCACGCCGACCAACTGGGCCGTGGGCCGGGCGGGATTCAGTAGCGGGCCCAGAAAGTTGAAAATCGTGCGCTGCCCGCGTCCGGCGCAAAGTTTTCGCGCCGGTCCGAGGTATCTGAAAGCCGGATGATAGTTTGGCGCGAAAAAAAAGGCGAACCCATGTTTCTGTAACGAGCGGGCAGCTTCGTCCGGGGTGAGATCGATCCGGACACCGAGCGCTTCGAGAACGTCAGCGCTGCCAGCTTGGGAAGTGATCGCGCGATTGCCGTGCTTGGCCACCGTTACGCCCCCGGACGCCACGATAAGCGCTACGGTCGTCGAGATATTGAACGTGTTGAGCCGATCGCCACCCGTTCCGCAAACATCCACTATCTCGCGGGAGCGGGTTTCCGCGTCGAGCACCGGTTGGATCGACCGGGCCCGGAGTTCGCGGGCGAAAGCGGCGATTTCTTCAATTGTTTCGCCTTTCCGCGCAAGCGCTGTCAGGAAATCCGCTTTGACTTCGGCCAGGACGTTTTCGTTGATGAGTTCAGCGACCGCGAGCCCGACCTGTTCGTTCGACAAGGAGCCGGGCTGGGATAGTTGTTCAGTTAAACTTCTGAGCACGAATATGTTTATAGGGGAGGGTGCATGGCCGAGGGAAGTTAGAAGATCGGGCAGACTCTCGAGCGGATCAGTTCCATGATCATTCTACCGTCAGTTTTGGCGTGCGGTGACGGAGTCCGCGAAGTCACCGCTTTGGCTCTGGCAGTGCTCAAGAGCCCGAAGCTCGCCGCCGACACGACCACCCGACCGCGGCGACTCCGAAGACTCCGTCGCCGCAGTTCAAGACGCTCGCGCGTCCACTCGTTCAGCACTCGGTCCAAGATCCCACTGTGCGGACATAAGACCGTGGAGGCCATCCGTGAACCGGAAGTTCGAGCGCCTCACATCCGCGCTTTCGTCGCTCAGGTGTGCGGACTCGCGGATGTAGGCATCCGCGCTCCACTGACGTCGTTGATGGGGAATACTTATCGGCGGTTTGGCGGGCCCGTTGACTCATGGACAAAAGACACCGAAGGACTCTGAGTAAGCAGGTCCAGCCCGTGGCTGGAGAGGGATTGCCTCGAGGGTGTGAGAGCTGCTATCCTCACGGCACTATGAACCGATTCTCCTTCGCAGTTGCACTTTCGAGCCTGCTATTTGCCGACATCGTGTTCGGTATCGACAACTGGCCGCAATTTCGCGGGCCGGATGGCAACGGTCATTCCGACGCCAAAGGGCTGCCGTTGATCTGGAGCGAGACGAACAACGTGAAGTGGAAGACACCGATCCATGGCCGCGCCTGGTCATCGCCGGTGATCTTGGGCGACCAAATCTGGATGACGACAGCCACCGAAGACGGCACCGCACTTTTCGCTGTCTGCGTCGATCGCGACAGCGGCAAAATCGTTCACGACCGGAATCTATTCCATGTTGCGCTTCCTCAGTACGTTCATCCCTTTAATTCTTACGCCTCGCCCTCGCCGGTGATTGAGGGCGATCGAGTTTACGTAACATTCGGCGCCCCCGCCACGGCGTGCCTGGACACGAAGAGTGGCAAGGTGCTGTGGGAACGGCGCGATTTCGTCTGCAACCATTTTCGCGGCGCCGGTTCGTCGCCGATTCTCTTTGGCGATCTGCTGATCATGAATTTCGATGGCAGCGATCATCAGTTTGTCGTCGCCCTGGACAAGCACACCGGCAAGACCGTCTGGCGCACCGAGCGTTCCATCGATTACAAGGATCTCGGCGAAGACGGAAAACCCAAGGAACAGGGTGACTGGCGAAAGGCCTTTTCCACGCCGCACGTCGCAATGTTCGAGGGAAACCCAATTCTGATCAGCAGTGGCGCCAAAGCGCACTACGCGTACAATCCGGTCACCGGCGAAGAGCTCTGGCGCGTGGAGGAGCGCACGTGTCATTCGGCGGGCTGTCGCCCGGTCACTGGACATGGTCTGATCTTTCTGCCAACCGGCTGGTCGACGGGCCAATTATTGGCGATCCGTCCGGGCAAAAAAGGCGAAGTGATCGACGCTAATGATCCCCCGCAGGGTAACTCAAGCGGGGCGAATTCACCCCCGCAGCTACAAGTGGTTTGGAAGGTAAAACGGAGCGTGGCAAAAAAGCCTTCACTTCTGCTTATCGACGATTTGCTCTTTATGATTGAAGATGGCGGCGTCGCGAGTTGCATCGAAGCGAAGACGGGTGCTGGGGTGTGGCAAGAGCGTTTGGGAGGAGAATATTCCGCCTCTCCGGTG
>JBDTOW010000511.1:0-4322 GCA_039933075.1 Verrucomicrobiota bacterium
GCGATGAACTCGACGCCGCGCTCGTAAGCGTGACCGAAGTTCTATTTAACGATCGCTATGACGTTCTGGATGGAGTCGCCGTTGCGTCGTTGGGAGAGGTTAAAAGCGTTTTCCTGGCGCACCGCAGGCCAATTGAAGAAATCACTGAAGTCTTTTGTGATACGGCGTCGCTAACGAGCGTTTGTCTCCTGCAAGTATTGCTCGCCGAACGCGGTCTTCGGCCCAGAATTATTCCTCTGCCTGCCTACGAGGCCGCAAAAGAGTCCGACTTTGTAATGCTAATCGGCGATCCTGCGATCGATTTCCTGCGAACGCCAGGCGAACATAGCATTTGGGATCTAGGCGCCGCCTGGTTCGAACTAACGCGACTGCCTTTTGTCTATGCCGTCTGGGCACTTCGCCGTGGCGTGTCCAATGACCGCTTGCGCCGGCACCTACTCGAAGCGAAAGAATTCGGCCTGGACACCTTGGACTATATCATCAGCGATCGAACCGAGTACGATTACAACTTTCGGAAAGACTATCTCGGTTGGCATATCCATTACCATCTTGCCACTGAAGAGAAGCGCGGTATCGCCAGGTTTATCGAGCTACTGCGCAAGCACGGCTTCCCGTCAGTATATGAGCCGAGGTTTGTAGCGTGAACGGCTGATACCAGCGCGTGGGACGCCCCACTGCCCATCAAAATCCTCCGAAGGTTGCCTTGCAACTCTGTGCGAAAAGAGCCAAAGCGAGGGTCACTTCCCAAACTCCAGATACCCGAACCGGCCGGGTTGATGAAAACTTGGTGACAGCGTTGGCGACCAACTGAGTTGTTCCACGGATTGACCTCTGCCGCGGTTGAATCGGTAAAAGTTAGCGCGCCAAACGTCTTTGGGCTTGGGTGTGACTTGACCGAGATCGGCGAAAGGAAGCATCACTTCGATTTGCCAGAATTCATCGTTGTCGCTAGAGTTGCCAACCGTGCCTTTCAATCTGACCGCGCTTTTCATTCCCTTGGCGGTGAAATTCCAATCGCCGCGAAAATTCTTCGACACGCCGTGTTCATCAAGGTCGTTGTCGATGATAGCGTCGAACACGCCGCCCAGAGGATTCCATTGGAGTTCGAAGTATCGATTCAATTCTTTGGCTGTAACAAAAAACTCAACGACTTCTTCTTCCCAGAACTTACTGTCGCGTTGTGTGAAGGTGGCTTGGATATCGACGTCCTGACACGTCCACGCCAGGTAAAGCGCTGTGTCATCGTACCAGAGTCGCACTTCGGTATGCTCACGCTCCCGGCCTGAACCATCGTTTTGATAAAAGGGCTTAAGCACTGCCGCTTTCTTCCAGACCGATTCGCTCAATTCGCCGTCAACTTTAATCGAGCCATGCAGCTTGGGAACGACCACCCGCATTGGCGGGGGAGACTTTTTGGAGTCGGAGGGCTTTTCTGCCGCTTCCAACGAGAACCAGTTCACCAACCCAACCATGATGGCGAGCGCCGCCCAGTGCAGCAGCAGTAAAGATCGCGTCCATGAAATACTTTGAGGCGCGGACAGGATCAATCTCATTTGGGAATCCTACGCCCCCGCAGAGAATTGGCAAGCCGCTCGATTGTTCAGTAGTGTCTTAATTAGATTAAGACACTGCCGTGAATGTAGGACAGTGCGTCCCGCCTGTCTTCCGGGAGTTGCGAGCCATTCGGGACAGGCGGGACGCACTGTCCTACGTACGTCGTCACGGCCGCTTTTTGAACTCGAGAGCATTTTGTGGCCGCGCGTTCTTTTTGTGCGGCGATTTCATTAGCACGCTGCCAAGGATCGTAGGGAATGCCGTAATCCAATTGTTCGACGGTTTTGATAGCTCCACTCACGCTGGTATATTGGAACCCGCCCGGCAGCTTCATGGCGAAGCAATAAATTCTGCTTCCATCAACCGCTTGGGCCTGACGTGGAAAATTACCCAACGGATACCAGTTACGGTTGAGCATCAGATCCCAGTTCGGTCCGGCTACAGAGCGAAGAAAACTCGCGGGCAATGGTGATACGCTGACCAGGAGTCAGGGGGCGGTCAAACCCAGCCACGAGCGGGCGGATCTAAATTCAAAACCAGCCATTTTGAGGTGATCGAATTCATTTCGGAAGAGGCCGCGTCTGCGGCACAACTCCGCGGTGAATCAACTCAAAATGGATCTACGACAATCAATCATCTCGTTGAGCGGCAACGGCTGGTCGCAGCGCCGGATAGCGCGCGAACTGGGTATCAACCGGGAGACCGTTGCCCGATACCGCCAGGAGGAACGGCAAGGGGCTCAAGCAAAACCAGCCAATGCGCCCGCCGGGTCTTCTGAGGCGTTGGCATCAAAACCAGCCATTGTGCCCACCGGCTCGCCGACACTCGAACCATGCCAGGCCAATGGCCAGAGCAAATCAAAACCAGCCATTGTGCCCGCCGGGTCGGAACCCGGGCGCAAGAGTCAATGTGAACCGTTTCGATCTCAGATCACGTTAGTATGGGAGGCGGGTTTATCGGCTCAGCGTATCTATCAGGACTTAGTCAGTGATCATCAGTTTGCTGGTAGCTACGACGCGGTCAAACGATTCGTCCGCCAACTCGGTGCCACTGAGCCCTTACCCTTCCGCCGAATGGAAACGGAACCTGGGCAGGAGGCACAGGTGGACTTTGGTCAAGGAGCTTGGGTCCTGGAAGAAGGACGCCGACGCCGGCCGCATGTCCTGCGCGTGGTGTTGAGTTGCACGCGCAAAGGCTATACCGAAGCATTCTATCGTCAAACCACGGAGAACTTCATTCGCGGGCTGGAAAACTCCTTTCGCCACTTTGGCGGGGTCACGGCTACTTTGGTCATCGACAATCTGCGCGCGGCAGTCAGCAAAGCCGATTGGTTTGATCCAGAGCTCAATCCCAAGGTGGTTTCCTTTTGCCAACACTACGGCACGGTGATCCTGCCCACTAAACCGGCGATGCCCAGGCACAAGGAATAGGTTTCATACTGCGCCTCATGCGGATTGTTGTGGGTTTTGAGTTGTTGAGTAATCGTTGTGACACCGCCGTCGGATTTCAGTAATCACGGCCGCTGACGGTTTTCGGTAAAGACGATGATATTGTGTACTATAACGGATGCCCTCCAGCAAGCCAGCACTTCGCCAATGATCGACTCGCGCCGAGGGGCACTTGAGAAGAGCGGCTACTTCGTGCACGGTGAGCCATCCCTGCTCCCTGAGGCGCTCGCGCCGAGGCTTTAGAGAGTAACTGAAACGAAGCTGACTAATCATCCGCAGTGTGAACTCACATCCACTACTGGAGCGCCAACCGCGCTCGTTCAAAGAGCGGGCGACCTCTAATTCGCAATGCTCACTAAGGAGCCGGTCGATCTCGGCAACGATTTCCGGTTTGGTTTTCCGTAAAGCCCACGCTGATTTAGGCAACGGCAAATGCAGTTCCCGCATGGCTCCTCCTTTGAAGCGTACTTGAGCCAGGATGTTGTCACCGCGGCGTAGCGTCACATCCTCTAGCAGCAGACGGGCCATGCGTTTTCGGTCACGGTCTTGGGTTTTTGGATCTTGCCAGAGTTTAGGAAAGTCAGAGGCTAATGCGAGGATTTTAGCCTTCTGCTCATCGGTGATCTGAGCTGAGTCGAGGCGGTGCTGCTTCTCGCACTCCTCTTTGGCCTGGGCAAGTAACCGGAGTTTTTCGTTCCATTGCACCTCTAACGTGTCGGCAACCAGACGATTATTGGGATCAACTCGCATGTAGCGGACGCGAGCCTGGTCGGCTTCATATTGGGCACGTTGCACCTGTCGCTGGCGAAGCCGATCTGCTTCCGCCAGGCGAGCTTGGATTTCGCTCTGAACTCCCAGCGCTACCTCCAACGCCAGTGGCGTGACACTCTGAACCAGCAGCTGCCCGATCGCTTCGTCGATGCCTCCACCGGGAATCCTCTGGCAAGCTGGTTCAGTTTGTTCCACACAGTCCTTTTGGCAAATGTAGTCTGGAGTCAATCGACCTCCGCGGTGATGGTATTTAATGGTCATGGCGCGACCGCACTTGCCGCAGATCACAATGCCCTGCAGCAGGGCTGAACCTTCACGAGGAGGGCCGGCGTTGTGCTCCCCGTTTCTGAGCGTCTGGTGGTTTTGGATCAGTCGCTGCTGATTGGCTAGGAATTGGTCCCAAGAGATATAGCCCGGATGAGCATCTTTTTTCAGGAAGCGCCACTCCTCCCGAGGCAACTCTTTGACATGATACTTGCCATCGACTCCCTTCCAGCTGCGTGTCCGACCAAAGCAAAAGGCGCCGGCGTAGCGAGGGTTGTGCAATGT